>NZ_JAPYVU010000059.1 GCF_028276765.1 Sulfurihydrogenibium sp. | reverse complement strand
CCAATTTTTAAGTTTTTAGGTATAATTTTATATGATATTACAATTAAATTGTAAAAGTTTTTGGACAATATCGACGAAATTGTATAATCATATTGTTAAATAAATAACAAAGGAGAGAAAAATAATAAAATGAATATAAAAATGGGCGTTGCTAAAGCTGGAATAAAACCTTCCGGCGATTATGATATTTTAGTCTTAAAATTCCCATCATCGGTATATTCGGCAGTTTTTACTAAAAATTCCTTAGCAGCTGCACCTGTAATATACGATAGGTTAGTTTGTTCATTGCAAGATAAAATTTCTGCTATAGTTGTCAACAGTGGAAATGCAAACGCCGGCACAGGACAGGAAGGCTTCGAAAATGCAGAAAAGATGGCACAGATAACAGCTGAAAGTCTTGGTATTGATAAAGAAGAAGTGTTGGTATTTTCCACAGGTGTTATAGGCGTTCAGCTTCCTATGGATAAAGTAAAAGATGGTATAGAGGCTGCTTCTTCATCATTACAGGAGCTTGATTTAGAATTAGCAGCAAGGGCTATATCAACAACGGATGCATTTTATAAATATTACGAAACAAACGGACTGATAGAGGATAAAGTTTTTATCGTAAAAGGCATTGCAAAAGGTGCTGGAATGATACATCCAAACATGGCTACAATGTTAGCTTACATTTTTACCGATGTAAAAATTGATAAACCTATCCTTGACCAAATTACAAAATTAGTTGTAGACAGAACTTTTAACTCTATATCTGTGGATGGATGTGAAAGTACAAATGACAGCTTTGTAATAGTAGCAACAGGAGAAAGTGATGTTGAAATAAACGATTCTAACAAACTTTATTTTGCAAAGAAAGTTTATGAAGTTGCTTTAGAACTTGCAAAAATGATAGTAAAAGATGGAGAAGGTGCTACAAAACTTATAGAAATAAATGTTTATCAAGCATTTTCAAAAGATGAAGCAAGAAAAATAGCAGAAAGTATAGCATTATCTAACTTGTTTAAAACAGCAATGTTTGGAAATGACCCAAATTGGGGAAGAATTTTAGCAGCTGTAGGTCAAACTCATATCGGAATTGATTTTTCTCAGGTAAAACTTTATTTAGGAGATTTCTTATTATACAGCGGACAGCCATTAGAATTTGACAAAAAACAGGCAAGTGAATATCTAAAGAATAACAAGGAAATAAGAATTGATTTATACTTAGGTCGCGGAGAAGAAGAATGGACATATTACACATGCGACCTTGGATATAAATACGTTGAAATAAATGCAGAGTATACGACTTGATGCCCAAGGTTTAGCCTATATTAAAAGAATATAGAAGATGTTCCAAAATTTCCTTATGACTAAACAGTAAACTTTGCTTTTCATCCTGGAGCTATAAAGTCAAATGATCTTCAAGAGTGCTGCAAAAATTCTCGTAATCTTACCTTTCCGTGTCATCCTGAGGCTGTAAGCCGAAGGATCTTATGTTTTTAAAAAAGGAGATTCTTCGCCGGCTGCAGAATGACAATGTTGATTTTTGAAACATTTTATACTCTGTTAATAAACATTATGTCTGATACTTTCTTAACTTTTCCATCTCTTTTTCTGGTAGAGGCGGAATATTCCCGCTGATGCTTGCTACCAATGAGTAGGATTTTCTTCCAACCGGCTCTACCATGCCAATTTTAAAGCCTGCTTCTAATAGATTTTTCTTTACTTCTTTTGCTGATGAGTATGTAGCAAAAATTGCTTCATCTTTCATGATTTTTCTTAGATTTTTAAAAAGCTCAAACTCCCACATTTCTGGATTAACTTTTGGAGAAAATGGGTCCCAAAAAACAGCATCAAACTTAATGTTTTCGTCCGTTAATGCTTGGATTACTCCTCTACCATCAGCTAAAACAACCGATAGTTTTAAATTATTGTCTTCGTATTTATAAACGTCAAAGGTTTTATTTCCTATTGTAAGTTTGTCTAAAACCATTTTAAAAAATATCTCATACACAGGCTTTAGGTTTTCGGGAATTTTAATTTTCTTTACATTTTCTAAAAAATTTTTATCTTTTTCTATGGAAATTATCTGTATTTTTGCGTTTGGATTTTTTTCTAAACAAGATTTTATGGCGGTGGATGCATTATAACCAAGCCCAAAGCCAACATCTAATATGTTTATACTGCTATTTTTTTCACATATTTCTTGAATTTTGCAAGGTATGATAAATTTATGCATGCTTTCTGTATATGCTCCTGCACTGCTTGAATGATATGCTTCGTTATAGTCAAAGTTATAAAGTGTAATCGTGTTATCAACAGTTATAACCTTTCCATCTGTAAATCTAAAATCCGGAAGTTTTTTAATCAGATTAAGCTGTTTTAGATACTGAGAAAAAAGTCTTAAAGATTGTATGTGTTTGTCGGTTAGGTCGTATGAAAGATTTTTTAGATATTCTTTTTTTTCTGTTTCTAATGGATAGTTATCAATTTTTTCAAAAAATTCTTTAACATTCTCTTTAAGTTTGCGCTGAAAATTATAAATTTCTTCTCTGTTGTTTAAAAAGTATTCTTTATTTACACACCACAGTGCAAAGGTAAAAGGCAGGTTTGTATAATCAAACCAAATTTTTGAAAGGTCGTAAACGTATGGATAGTCAGATTTATGTTTTAAGGCTTTATCTCCAATGAGTAGAACAGAAAGCTTATTTTTTAGACTTTCAAAAGGTTTGTATTCTGGTTTCTTGTTTAAAAAAATTTCAAAAATCACTCTAAGAAGGTTGACAGAAGTTTTAGATTCTTTTGTAATGTAAACTTTTTCAATGTCTTCTAATGGAATATGGGATGCAAGAATGACAGATTTTACATCTTTGTAAGAGCTTATAGAAAGGTCTGGAAGGATAAAATATTTATAGTAATGTTCTAAATATTCAGCTGCTGATATTATTCCAACGTCTATTTTGCCTTCAAACAAAAGTTTGTTTAGATTTGATGGAACGTCTTTTACTATTTGGAAATCTCTAAACTTTTCTATTTGAAATGGCAAAGTATTAAGATAATCTATCCAACCGATTTTCATGATTTGTTTAAAAACTTTTTCATAAAATGATCTTTTACTCTCATCGTGATGATGCTGATAATATATCCAACTATCAAGCTAATTACAATTACCAAAATTGAGTATACAAGCGGGTAATTTGTAAGAAGATTAGCAAAAAAGTTATCTGAAACAAGGTTAAAAATCTCTTTTTGTTTTGTAGATAAAAATTGCTTTAGACTGTATGCAGCAACTATCAACATTAAAACAGCTAAAAACACTTTTAGATAAAATCTATTTATTTTCTGACCAAGAATGGAGCCAAAAACAGCACCAAAAGAAGAGCCTATCAACAAAATCAACCCAAGAATTATATCAACACCATGGTTAAAGTATGAATGTAGAAAGGATAAAAAGCTTGTGATAAAGACCATTTGAAAAACACTAATAGCAATTGCAGAAACAACGTCATAGCCTGCAAGATACATTAAAGCCGGCACGACTAAATTCCCACCACCAATTCCCATAACAGCCGCAAGAAATCCCGATAATAATCCTATACCTGCCGGTACTATCAAAGAGACTTGACCAACGTTAAAATCTTTTTTTAACGGAAGATTTTTAATAAATTCAGGAGCTTTATGTTCATGTTTTTCTTTGTTTTTAAAAGATTCGTAAAAAATAAAACTACCGAGCAAAAACAGGTATACAGTGTAAACAAGAAGAATAAATCTTTTTACATCACCGGATTGTTTTAGATAGTTTATAAGTAAAACACCAATAAAACCACCTATTACTCCGTATATTACAACATACTTTCCCATTTTTGTGTCAACTTTTCCGGCTTTAAGATAGTTTAAAAACCCGGACAAAGACGCTCCTATCATCTGACTAATAGATGTTCCAACTACTACTACAGAAGGTATACCCATTTTTATTAATATTGGATTTAAAATAATGCCACCACCAATTCCAAGCATTCCGGACAAAACTCCAACAACAATCCCAAGAATTAAAACTTCTATTACATTAATTTCTGTATGGGCAATAGGCAATAATATCTCCATTTTTCTCCTTTTAAATGTTTTGAGTTTTAGAAAGATTAAATATTATGCTTTATACAAGTAGGAAATTTCAAGCTACTATAAAGAATCTAAGATTACTTGCAAAAACTACATCATCGTTCCGTAGCTGTACGAAAACTCCCCCTACTTTTACCCAATTTTTCATCCGATGTATAAATCTCTATGCATGATAAAATATATTTAGTGCTTTGAGTGAGAAACAAGTGATTTTTAAAAAAATTAAAAAATGGAAGATTCTTCGGACTTACATCCTTAGGATGGCGGAAAAAGGTAGATTGATAGACATTAAAGAAAGATTAACTTTATTTGTCATTCTGCAGCCGGCGGAGAATCTCATACTTTTATTGAATTTTTCATTCGACATATAAATTTAGATTTTAAACTTATAAGATTTTAAGCTTTAAATATTAACGTTTGAGGTAGAAAATGGAAAGAAAAACGATTAAAGCAGTTTTAGAAGAAAATCATTTAAATCTTAATGATAATGCAGTTTTACTTTTTGATAAATTAGGATTAGATAAATCAATTTTAACAAAGCTTGAAGATGCTTATGGAAAATCAGATAAAATGTCTAAATCTAAACACAATACAGTTGACCCGGATGAGATGGTAAAAAAGTATGGTGCCGACACTGTTAGACTTTACACACTATTTGCTGCACCGCCAGAAAACAATTTTGATTGGACAGAAACCGGAATAGAAGGAGCTCATAGATTTGTAAAAAGGCTATTTTATTACATTTCAGAAAATTTAGACCTTGTTAAAAATATATCTTACAGTGAAGAAGATTTTAAAAATCTTTCACAAGAAAGTCTAAATATAAGAAAAAAACTTCATCAAACCATCAAAAAAGTACGAAATGATATAGAAAGGTTTCAGTTTAACACAGCCATTGCTTCCATGATGGAGCTCTTAAATACTCTTTATGATTATAAAGAAAAAAATCCAAAAGTATTAAGAGAAGTCTTTGAAAAATTTATTCTTT
Source organism: Sulfurihydrogenibium sp. (assembly GCF_028276765.1). Classification (NCBI taxonomy): domain Bacteria; kingdom Pseudomonadati; phylum Aquificota; class Aquificia; order Aquificales; family Hydrogenothermaceae; genus Sulfurihydrogenibium; species Sulfurihydrogenibium sp. Next base: position 4,353 of record NZ_JAPYVU010000059.1, on the reverse strand, counting down.
TAATCTCTCCATTTACTCCATTTATGGCTGATTATCTATGGAAACAGCTTGGGAATAAAGGATATACTATACAGCAACCATTCCCAAACTATGATGAAAGTTTATTAGTAGAAAAAGAAAAAGAAATTCCAGTCCAGATAAATGGCAAATTAAGAGCAACAATCAAAGCTCCTGTAGATGCTTCTCAGGATGAAGTTTTAAACATCGCTTTAAAAGATGAATCTGTTAAAAAATGGATTGAAGGAAAAGAGATTGTAAAAACTATCTTTATTCAAGGGAAGATTTTAAACATTGTTGTTAAGTAAAATTAAGTAAAATCTTTGAGAAATAAGACCACTCTAAAAATCAACATTGTCATTCTGTAGCCGATGAAGAATCTCCGTCATTTTAACTCTCACTTACTCACCTTCTTTAAAAGAGAAGATATTTTTCAGACTAAAGCTCTCAGGATGATGGGTCAAGGGAAAACTTATAAGAATTTTGGAACACTCACAAGATACGATGACAAAAACAACCTTACAAAAATTTTAAAATACTATCTTCGAGAAATTCAACATAATGGGAGATTTCTACTACGCTAAGAAATAACAATATTATCACCTTTCCGCTTTCTTTGTCGTTCTGAGAACATAAGTTCGAAGCTTCTCATTCTTTAAAGTTTTTTAAAAGCAAAAGGAGACTCTTCGCCGTCTTAAGAATGGCTTGGTCGCTTTTTCTATTACTTCCAAACTCCGGCTATTGGAGTATTGCATTTGGGACATTTTCCATCTACTAAATGATTAGTAACGTATTGTCCAACATAACCTGTTCTATCAATAACTTTAAAGCCACAGTTTGGACAGTATGTTGATTCTCTGTCTTCATCTATAACATTACCAACATAGACATAATTCAAGCCTTCCTCTTTACCTATTTCATAAGCTTCTTTTAATTTTTCTATTGGTGTAGGTGGTCTATCTAACATTTTATACATTGGATAAAATCTTGATACATGCCATGGTATATTTTTATCTATAGATGCAATAAATCTTGCAATATCCCTTAACTCTTCTTTGCTATCATTTTCTCCCGGAATTATGAGAGTAGTTATCTCTATCCAAATTCCTTGCTTATAAGTGTATTCAATTGAGTCTAAAACAGGTTTTAATCTTGCTCCGCAAATTTCTCTGTAAAATTTATCTGTGAATGCTTTTAAATCTATATTCGCTGCATCTAAGTATGGCTTAATTGTATCAATAGCTTCCTTAGTTTCATACCCAGAGCTTACGAATACAGTTTTTATACCATTTTGTTTTGCTAATTTAAATGTATCATAAGCATATTCAAAAACTACGACCGGCTCGTTGTAAGTAAATGCAATTGATGGTATTTTTCTTGTTTTTGCAATATTTACGATTGTTTCCGGCATTAATGTAGTTCCGAAAACTTCATAGTTATGTTCTTGAGGATACTGTGATATTTCAAAATTTTGGCAAAACTTACAGCTAAAATTACATCCTACTGTTCCTACAGATAAAATTTCTGTTCCCGGCAAAAAGTGGAATAACGGCTTTTTCTCTATTGGGTCTATATTAAAAGCAGCAGCAAGACCATACACAGTAAGATATAGGTCTCCATTTTCATTTTTTCTTATCCCACATTTTCCATACTCTCCAACATCAAGAACACATCTTTGATTGCATGCTTTACATAAAACTTTATTTTCTTTTCTTTTTTCAGACATCCAAGCTAAAGCTTTCATATTTACTCCTCTTTTGTTTAAAATGATACATATAAATATATGCTAAAATAAAAGTATAAAAATAGATACGTCGGGTGAGAAATTGGGTAAAAGTAGGAGATTCTTCGCCGGCTGCAGAATGACAAATATGGCAATCGTTAACATACTTTCGCTTTCTCTGTCATCCTAAGGCCGTAAGGCCGAAGGATCTCATTTTTAAATTTTACAAAAACCGCTAATTTCTCACCCAAAGTGTGTAAGAATATTAGATATTAGAGATTTTTTGAAATAGTGTAAAATAAAGATTAGAGTTTTGCATTTTTACCTCCTTGGTGGAATTTTTGCTATTACAATTTTAACTGCCACCAAGGAGTTTTTTAGATGTTTTGTTTATATTTGAATTTCTCACCCGAGGTATTGTTTATGCTATAATATTCATTCATTTCTTAAAAAATCTTGGCAATTGAATAAGCAAAAGTTAGAAGAGTTTGTGAGAAGCATTTTATTTTTACTTCCTTGTCATTCTGTAGTTGTACGAATAAAGTTTTTAGAGTGACGCGATAAAGGATGAACTTAAAAAAAATTAAAAATCTTCCAAAAAACAGTTGCATTTATGTTAAAAATCTATTATAATATTATATATCTTTTTATTCCCGAGTAGCTCAGCAGGCAGAGCAGCCGGCTGTTAACCGGCTGGTCGGGGGTTCGAATCCCTCCTCGGGAGCTTTTCATTTTTTTCCATTTATAAAACTAACGGAGGGTCAAATGAATCTCTCATTAATACCAGCAGGAAAAAATCCACCAGAAGATATTTATGTAGTTATTGAAATTCCACAAGGAAGCGGTATTAAATACGAAGTTGACAAAAAAAGTGGAGCTGTATTTGTAGATAGATTTTTATTTACCGCAATGTATTATCCATTTAATTATGGATTTATTCCAAACACTTTAGCAGATGATGGAGACCCAACTGACGTATTGGTAATTTCAAGAGAACCTGTTTTTCCTGGTAGTGTAATCAGATGCAGACCAATTGGTATGCTTGAAATGGAAGATGAAGAAGGTATTGATACAAAAATAATTGCAGTTCCGGTTTCTAAGTTAGACCCAACGTTTGACGGCATAAAAGAAGTAAAGGATTTACCAGAGGCAACATTAAATAAAATTAAACATTTCTTCGAGCACTATAAAGAGTTAGAATCTGGAAAATGGGTGAAAGTTAAATCTTTTAAAGATTCTAACGAAGCTAAGGCTGATATTGTTAAATCAATTGAAAACTTCAAAAGGGCTTGAAATTTTTTCTATATAGTGATATAATATTTATCTCTTTTAGATCGGAGTGTAGCTCAGGTGGGAGAGCACGTGCCTTGGGAGCACGGGGTCGCAGGTTCAAGTCCTGCCACTCCGACTATTAAAAAAATCAGAATATGATAAGTGCGCCCGTAGCTCAGCTGGATAGAGCAACGGACTTCTAATCCGTAGGTCGCACGTTCGAATCGTGCCGGGCGCATAACATCGCGGGGTGGAGCAGTCTGGTAGCTCGCCGGGCTCATAACCCGGAGGTCGCAGGTTCAAATCCTGCCCCCGCAACCAACAATGAAAAAAATAAACTCATTTCAAACCTTTCTAAGAGTTCTCAAATTTATCTTTTTATTCTAAAACTCAAAAAGCTAACAAAAGTGCTTTCAAATTTTGTAAGTTTATCCTTTTTGTCATCCTGAGAATTTTAACCCGAAAGGTGACTTCTATTTTAAAATGAGATTCTTCGCTTCGCTCAGAATGACAAATAAGGCGTTAAGCTTAAGTGTTAAGTGAATCTTTTTTATTAAGACGCACTTATCACTATGCTACTTTCCCTTCCTTTAACCATTTATCTGTTGCCACACTTTTTCTAATTTTTCCTTTAGTGTTTCAGCTGTAAAAGGCTTAACTATATAGTTATTAGCTCCAGATTGTATAGCTAGTAGCACGTTTTCTTTTTTTGCTTATGCTGTTACCATTATTACTGGAATATCTTTTAACTGTGGGTCTTTTCTTATTTCTTGAAAAGTGTTATCCCATCCATTTCTGGCATGTTCCAATCAAGTAAAACAAGGTCGTATTTATTTTGTTTCAATTTTACTAAAGCTTCTTTACCATTTTCTGCTTCGTCTACGTTTGTATAACCAAGCTGATTCAATAAACTCTTTATAATTTTTCTCATTGTTGCCATATCATCAACCGTTAAAATTCTTGCTGTCGTCGGAAATCCCATTATATACCTCCTTTTATAGTCCTAATTCTTCTAATAATTTATCAACATCTTCCTGAAAAATTCTATCTCCAGTTAGAAGCTCGTGCACCTTACCTGATATTACTTTTTTTTGCTCATTAGAAAGCTCTCCTGATGCTTCTATTGATGCCATAGCTATTCCTAATAAGTGTTTTTTTGGTTTCTTCGAGAATATTTATAACTTCTTTAATTTGTTGTGAAGATAAATCTTGGAAAGAGAAAAGCTCATAAACTGGGAGTTAAAATAATGTTGTGTCTAAATAAATCTAAATAAAATTACATGGAGGAATGATGATGGATAAGAAAGAATACTTTGAAAAAATATTAGACAGATCAACTGAAGAATTGGTAAAAGAGCTTT
>NZ_JAPYVU010000058.1 GCF_028276765.1 Sulfurihydrogenibium sp. | reverse complement strand
ATTTCAATCTTATAAGTAGATGGAGAAAGGTTAAGACTTTTGTTGCTTATCTATATGCATATGCTATTGGTTATAGCTTTTTTAGAAAAAGTAAACTATGGAGGTAATTTCTCACCCGACGTATATTGTTTCTACGTCTTTTAATATCCCAGGAAAGTCTCAATCTCTGTGTTGACAAGAAAAAGAAAAATTACCCAATTCTTTATCATATTACTCGCCATCACTTATATACCTTTTCCCAATAAGATTTTAGATAGCTTAGCTTTCTGTTAACCCAATCTAAATTGTCTAAATACCATTTAACGGTCTTTTCTATACCTTCCTCAAAGTTTACCTTTGCCTTCCAGCCTATTTCCTTATTTATTTTATCCGTGTTTAATGAATATCTATAATCATGACCTGGTCTATCTTTAACAAAAGTTATTAAATCTTCAGGTTTATTTAATATTTTTAAAATAGATTTTACAACATCTATGTTTCTTTTTTCTTGACCGCTTCCAACGTTATAAATTTCTCCAACTTTACCTTTCTCTATAATTTCAAAAACTGCATCTGCACAATCAGAGACAAACAACCATTCTCTAATGTTTAATCCTTGACCATAAACTGGGATAGGTTCATTATTTAAAGCTTTTAAAATAACAACTGGTATGAGTTTTTCTGGATACTGCCACCAACCATAATTATTAGATGGTCTTACAGTGATTAATGGCAATCCATAGGTTCTAAAATAAGCTCTTCCAAGCATATCAGCTGAAGCTTTAGATACAGAGTAGGGAGAGTTAGGTACAAGTGGACTGATTTCATAAAACTGACCTTCTTCGCCAAGCTCTCCATAGACTTCATCGGTAGCTATGTTTATAAACAATTTAACGTTGTTGTCTCTTGCAGCATCAAGCAATACCTGCGTTCCTTTTACGTTTGTATCAATAAATGGGCTTGGGTCTAAAATACTTCTATCTACATGACTTTCTGCCGCCCAATGCACTACAATATCAGGACTTTCTTTATTAAAAATGTACTCGATAAATTCTTTGTTTGTAATATCTGCTTTGTAAAATGTAATTTTTTCTTCAACTTCTTTAAGTCTCTCTAAGTCTCCAGCATATGTTAATTTGTCTACAACTACAACATCTAAACCTTTTTTTACAGCCTGTCTTGTAAATTCACTTCCAATAAAACCAGCTCCACCCGTAATTAAAATTTTCATCTCTTTAGCTCCTTCATATATTCTTTTAAGGTTGGTAGTTTTTTATCTTTTTCTGACAGGATAAGATTATCGATCGTTTCTAACGGCCACTTTATATTTATATCTTGGTCGTTCCATATTATTCCTCTGTCATAAGCTGGAGAGTATTCGCTATAGGAAACTTTATATATTATCTCTGCTTCTTCTGATAAGGTTAAAAATCCATGGGCAAATCCTGGCGGAATCCATAGCATAAGCTTATTTTCCTCAGATAATTCAACGCCCACCCATTTTTTAAAGTATAGACTATCTGGTCTTATATCTACCGCCACATCAAAAATTTTTCCTTTTATGCATCTTACCAATTTACCTTGCTCGTAAGGCTTTTCTTGAAAATGAAGTCCTCTAAGCACGCCTTTAACAGACTTAGAATGATTATCTTGAACAAATTCAACATTTAATCCAGCTTTTTCAAAGTCAGATTTTTTATAAAATTCTAAGAAAAATCCCCGCGCATCTTCAAAAACTTTTGGTTTAACTATTTTTACCTCTGGGATTTCAGTGCCAATTATTTCAAATGGCATTACTCAGCTCCTTTCATGGTCTTTTACTAAACTTAAAAGATATTTACCGTATTCTGTCTTTTTAAGTGGTTGGGCTAATTTTAAAAGGTGCTCTTTTGAAATCCATCCATTATTGTAGGCTATTTCTTCTATACAGCCTATCATTAAACCTGTTCTTTTTTCTATTGTTGCAACAAATTCTCCAGCTTCAAGAAAACTGTCATGGGTTCCTGCATCAAACCATGCAAAACCTCTACCAAGCAGCTTGACTTTTAGCTTTTTATCTTTTAAGTACATCTCATTAACAGATGTAATTTCAAGCTCCCCTCTTTCTGATGGTTTTACATTCTTTGCATAATCTACAGCTTTTTTATCGTAAAAATACATCCCTACCGCTGCATAATTAGATTTTGGTTTTTTAGGTTTTTCTTCTATTGATAAAACATTTCCCAGCTCATCAAACTCAATCACACCGAACCTTTCTGGGTCTTTTACATAGTATCCAAACACATAAGCTCCGCCATTTTTCTCAACATCTTCTTTTGCTTCTTTTAAAACCTTTGGTAAATCATGGCCAAAAAACACATTATCTCCAAGAAGATAAAACACATTATCGTCTTTTATAAAATCTTCTGCAAGAATCAACCCTTCTGCGAGTCCGTTTGGTTTACTTTGGATTTTATAATGAATGTTTATCCCAAGATGGGTTCCGTCATTAAATAGTTTTTTGAAAGAGTCTAAATCCTCCGGATTAACTATAAACATAACATCTTTAATTCCAAGAAGCATAACAAGAGACAAAGGGTAATAAATCATAGGTTTATTATAAATTGGCAAAAAATGTTTATTTACTGAGATAGTAACAGGATATAATCTTGTCCCACTTCCACCGGCAAGTATAACTGCTTTCATAATGATAGACTCCGTTTTTATGTCTTTTTTCTTAATATTTTAGCATATTGTTTATACTACATTGATTTTGCGAGAAATTAAAAGCTACGAGATGTCTAACTTGCTTTAAATCATCTCTACAATGTTTTTGTGATATTATGAATTTAAACAAATCGAGATTTTCTAAACCGGAATGTCTTGCAGATACATAGGATATAAATGTTAAAATATTTAAAAAAATCAAACAAAAGCAGGATAGTCTATGTTTTTTATAAAGAAGCTAATTACGTTTTTCATTATACCACCTGGATTGTTTGTTTTTATATTTCTAATCATTGCTTATTTTTCAAGAAATAATAAAAGAGTTTTGACCATCTCGTTAGCTTCAGCTATTTCAATTTATTTAATCTCAATAGAGCCTGTAAAAGATTTTCTTCTAAAGCCTCTTGAGACAAAATTTCAACAGCCAAAAAATATAAGCGGAGATGTTATAGTTGTTTTGGGTGGTGGTAGTTATAATACCGGAATTCTAACAGAAGATTCTTTAAAAAGGGTTCTTGCAGGTTTTGTGCTTCATAAAAGATTAAACGTTCCAATTATCTTATCCGGTGGGTCTGCCATTACAAATCTACCAGAATCAGAAGCTATGAAATCTTTATTAACTGAGCTTGGGATTGATAAAAAAATGATTTTTACAGATGTCCAAAGCAGAGATACATTAGAAAATGCTTTTTTTACAAAGAAAATCTGCGAAAAGTATGGATACAAGACTGTTATTTTAGTTACTTCTGCTTATCATATGCCAAGGTCTTACATGACTTTTAAGCAGGCAGGATTAAATGTAATTCCATATCCAACAGACTTTAAGATGGATAAAAAGTATACAGTTTATAGCTACTTTCCTAAAATGAACGTTCTTCAAGATTCAACAAAAGCAATCAGAGAGTATATAGGACTTTTTGCTTACTATTTAAGATTCTCCTTCAGATGATATAGCATCTTGTCTGTCTTTTTTCATAACATAAATGTATTTAGGAATGATTATAATGCCATTTTCTGTTTCTTCATTTTCAAATCTGTTGTTATAAAAGCTGTATCCCGCAAAAGATAGTATTACCGCATCTATCTCTTTTGCAATAAGTTTTTTGTTTTGAGATAGTAATCTTTTATTTAATCTAATGCCTGTTTTAGGTAGGTTATACAATCTTTGCTCTAAACCTTCCGGTGTTTCTGGTGGAAGAATTTCTTTTCTTATGATTTTCTTCCAAAACTCTTCATGGTCGGATTTTAAGATTCTTTTTTCTTTTTCTTTAAAAGACCTTCTATCAACTTCTGTGTATTCAAACTGCTCGATGATTGATTTGTATAAATTTGAAGATGCTTTATTTGTTAAAGCTATTTTTGACCTTACCGGAAAGTCATAACTTACAGCAATAATATTTGGATTATAATGGTCGATAAACCATAAAAGACCTTCTTTATAAAATTTAAAAATTCCTTTAACTGTTTTGTTTTCATCCATAAGGCTAACTAAAAATATATTATCAACACACTCTATGCCGGCAAACAACATTAGTCTCCTTTGGCAGAATATTTTAAAACTTTAACTTTTTCCATCGTAATTAAACCATTTTCTATCAAAGGCTCGATCATGGGTAAAACTGCTTTTATTTTATCTTCATTTTCTACAACTTCAACAATTATCGGTAAATCTTCAGATAAATCTAATATTGATGCTGCATGGATTCTTGTAGATTTACCAAATCCAAGTATTCCTCTTAAAACTGTTGCTCCTGCTATATGATTTTCTCTAAGAATTTCAACAATTTTTTTGTATAAAGGTTTTCCTTTGTATTTATCTGCCTCGCCTATATGTATTCTAAGCAAAACAGCTTCTGTTTCAATTTTCATGATACACCTCCTATAACATCCTTGCTAATACTATTCCTGCAAATGCTGATAAAAAGGATAGTCCAAAATTTAAAGCAATATTTAGTAAAGCTCTTACATAATCTCCATCCATTGCTATGGATAAGGTTTCGTAGGTTATGGATGATAATGTAGTATAGCTTCCACAAAAACCAACTGCTACAAACAGTCTCCACAGTGGGTCTAAAGATAATTTTTCTAAAAACAGTATCATAAAAAATGAGAGGATAAACGAACCAACAACATTAACTATAAGCGTACCGTATGGTAGCCATGTTCCGAATAGCTTTGCAGAGTATACACCTGTTAAGTATCTAAGAATTGCTCCAATGCTTCCACCTACTGCAATAACTAAATACTTCTCCAATTACTTACTCCAAGTTATGGTATTTTATTTTAGGATAGTAAAATTTTACCATACGTTAAAAAGAAATTTAATTGAGTGTATAACAATCCCCAAGATTTTCCTTTTTATATTTTGTTATAATTTTAACTTAAAACGTTGTCGTGAGCCATTATAAAATTTGCTTAGCAGTTTACCTAACTACCAAAACAGAGCAATGAGCATTATCGACAACTTTATCTGCTGTTGTGCCCAATAGTCGTCTTACTAAAGTGGGGTGTGTTTTAGTGCCAAGGACTATAAGGTCTGCACCTATTTCCTTTGCAGTATTTACTATTTCGTCTCCTGGTTTTCCATACCTTATAAGAGTTTTTGCTTGAATGCCCCTTTCTTGGACTATTTCTAAAGCAGACTGCAATATCTTTTCATAGTATTTATTTGCTTGTTCTTTAGCTTCTTCAGTTTCTGAAACGGTTTCTGCATATTCTGGTATTCTACCTACGGATAGAATAAAAAGTTCAGACCTAAATTGAGCCGTAAGATAAACTGCTTTTTCAAGTGCAAGTCTTGATCCTTCAGAACCATCATAAGCTAAAAGGATTTTTTTGAACATGGTTAACCTCCTAATTCTTTTTCAAATTTAAGTCTTCTTTTTTAGGATAGAAAAATTTCTGAGCTATTAAAGTAGGAATTATAGCAGATAGTATAACTACAACCACAAGCACAGAGTATTGAGTTTTATCTATGATACCGTTATTTAACCCATAGAGTGCAGATATGGTACCAAAGGTAAGTCCAGTACTCATCAAAAGGGTATTATATATATTCGTTCTAAATGGGAATCTAAAAACAAGACCAACAGGATAGAGTCCAAGGAACTTAGTAATGCTCTTTACAAAAAAGAAAATTACAATCAGTCCTAAACTTGTATATACAACTTTTGCATCCACAAGACTACCAGCTTTTAGAAAGTAAAAAGGTGTAAGAAAAGCTATAGTAGATGCTCTTAATCTTTTCACGAGCTCTCTGTTTGCGAGAAACAGGTTGGCAAGAACAGCTCCCACCAAGTAAGCGGGTAAAACAGCTTCACTGCCTGCCTTACTTGCCAACCAACCCAAGGCAAAAAGAATAAACAGTATATATTTAACTTCAGGCTCACTGGGATGATTTTTTACGTAATTAAAATATACACGTGTAAAATAAGGTAGCATAAAGAGTGATCCAATAGTTATTACTACAAATACCCAAAAGATTGTTCCCAGCTTGGTAAATATTAAACCTAAAGCTATGACTGTTCCAAGGTCATTTACAAAACATGCAGCTAATATCAGCTTCCCCAAACTTGTCTCGTTTAATCCAGTTTCTACCATAACCGCATATACAACCGCTACCGATGTAGTTGAAAGTGCTATTCCGGCAAGTTGGGCTTGTGGCATACTCCATCCAAGTATGTATTGAGCTATTAGCCATGCACCAATGAAGGGAGATAGGAAACCCACCAAACCCAAAACTAAAGACTCTTTCCAGTATTTTTTTATTACCTCTGTTTCCAGCTCTGCACCTGCAAGAAAAGTTAAGACAACTGCACCTACGCTAGCAAGGAAAGTTACCCATTGTGTAATGTTAGGATGGATTGTATTTCCTGCAACTACACCCACTATTAGTTCAATTAGTGCTGCAGATATTCCTAATCTAAGAGAAATAAGACTAGCAACAAGTGCAAGGAAAAACCAGATTGAAGCATCCCACCATAGACTTTCCATGAGTATGACCTCTGATGAAAAAAGTTTAACTAGTAGTTATTCTACAACTTTTTCAAAAAAATTTAAAGGTGTTGTATAAGTTATACCAGTTTGGGAAAATTAAAAAAATGATGACGTGTGATGAGTAGTGAGTAAAAAACTATATAAACATCTCACCTCTCACTTATTCATTGTCATAAACTGTTCTTGTGCATTAAAAGAACTTCTTATCAATATGCCAGAAAATATATACTTAAAACCTATCTTGTAGCCTATTTCTTCAAACTCTCTAAACTCTTCTTCTGAATAATACCTATATACCGGTAAATGGTTTTTTGATGGCTGTAAATACTGACCGATTGTTAGTATTTCTACGTTATTTTTGTACAAATCTTCCATTAAATTTATTATCTGTTCTTTTGTCTCTCCAAGCCCTACCATAAAGCCGGATTTTGATATAGTTTTTTGACTTATTTCTTTTATTGATTTTAGTATTTTTAACGACCTTTCATAATTTCCCTGTGGTCTTACAATTTTATAAAGCTCTTTTACAGTTTCTATATTGTGATTTACAACCTCCGGATTTGCATCTATTACTGTTTTTAAAGATTCTATACTTCCTTTAAAGTCTGGTATCAAGACTTCTATTGTTATGCCCGGATTTATTTCTTTTACTTTTTGTATAACTTTTGCAAAGTGGGACGCTCCGCCGTCTGGAAGGTCATCTCTATCAACTGATGTGATCACAACATGTTTTAATCCGAGTGTTTTTATTGCATTTGCTACATTCTCAGGCTCTTGCGGGTCTAAAGCTTGTGGCTTTCCGTGAGATACGTTACAGTATGGACAGTCTCTTGTGCAGATATCACCCATAATCATAAAAGTGGCTGTTTTCCTTGAAAAGCAGTCGCCAATGTTTGGGCAATTAGCCTCCTCGCAAACTGTGTGTAGGTTCAGCTTGCGAAGAAGCTTTTTGATTTTAAATACTTCCGGTAAAAGTGGAGACTTTACTTTTGGCTTCACTTATTCACCGTAGCCATAATCCTTAAACCAATTTGGATACAGTGGATAGCTTGAGCATAAGGATAAAACATCATCTCTCACTTCTTGTATAACTTTTTCATTATCAAGATTTTTTAATACTTTAACAATATTTTTCGCAATTCTTCTCATGTCGTTTTCTTTCATTCCTCTGGTTGTTAATGCTGCTGTTCCAAGTCTTATTCCGGATGTTACTGTTGGTTTCTCCGGGTCAAATGGTATTGCGTTTTTATTAACTGTTATATTAGCCTTTCCAAGAGCTTCTTCTGCTTGATTTCCTTTTACGTTTAATGGTCTTAAATCAACAAGCATCATATGACTGTCTGTTCCACCGGATACAATCCTTAAACCTTCCGCCATTAACTCTTCTGCCAATGCTCTGGCATTTTTTACTACCTGCTCTGCATACTTTTTAAAATCTTCTGTTAAAGCTTCGCCAAATGCTACAGCCTTTGCAGCGATCACATGCATAAGCGGTCCACCTTGTAATCTTGGGAACACCCATTTATCTATATCTTTTGCATACTCTGATTTGCAAAGAATTACTCCACCTCTTGGACCTCTTAATGTTTTATGGGTTGTGGACGTTACAAACTGAGCATACGGGACAGGATTAGGATATACTCCACCGGCTATTAATCCTGCGTAGTGAGCCATGTCAACCATTAGCAATGCACCAACTTCATCGGCTATCTCTCTAAATTTTGCAAAGTCGATAACTCTTGAGTATGCTGACGCACCTGCTATAATCATTTTTGGTTTATACTCTTTTGCAAGTCGGTAAACTTCATCGTAATCGATAAGTTCTGTTTGTGGATTTAATCCATACTGAACAGAGTTAAAAACAATTCCAGAAACATTTACCTTAGCTCCGTGGGTAAGGTGTCCGCCATGGTCTAATCTCATTCCAAGAATTGTATCCCCCGGTTGGAGCTGAGAGAAAAAGACAGCTTGGTTTGCCTGTGAACCAGAGTGTGGCTGAACGTTTGCATGCTCTGCTCCAAACAACTTTTTAACTCTTTCTATTGCAAGTTCTTCAACTATATCAACATACTCACATCCACCGTAGTATCTTTTATGGGGCAAACCCTCTGCGTATTTGTTTGTCAGCACACTTCCTTGAGCTTCCATTACAGCTTGAGATGTGTAATTTTCAGAAGCTATCATTTCTAAATGTTCCTCTTGTCTTTTAAACTCTTTTGAGATTGCACTGTAAACTTCAGGGTCTACATTTTTTAGATGATTTAACAATTTAAAAAACCTCCTACTTAGATTATTCCATTTTCAATATCTAATATCAATTTGACTCTTCTTTCGTGTCTTCCACCTTCAAAAGGTGTTTCTAAAAATACATCTATGATTGCAAGAGCATGGTCTAAGCCTATCACTCTTTGACCAAGGGCTAAAACGTTAGCATCATTATGAGACCTTGCCATTCTTGCCATAAATTCGTTTGTACAAAGGGCTGCTCTTACTCCTTTAATTTTGTTAGCTGCAATAGATATTCCTATTCCGGTTCCACAGATGATTATTCCTCTATCTGCTTCGCCAGATTGAACGCTTTTACCGACTTCTTCACCAAAGTAAGGATAATCAACAGGTTCAGGAGAATAAGTCCCTTTGTCTATAACTTCATATTTTTTTGATTTTAGATATTCTTTTATTTTTTCTTTGTAGAAAAAACCACCATGGTCGCTACCGATTGCTATTTTCAAAAAATCATCCTCCTGAAAAAATAATATTTTTAATTTTATCATAATTGAATATACGTCGGGTGAGAAATTACCTCCATAGTTTACTTTTTCTAAAAAA
>NZ_JAPYVU010000057.1 GCF_028276765.1 Sulfurihydrogenibium sp. | reverse complement strand
AACAAACTGCCAACCAACGGAAGGAACAGGTGAGGGGTCTGCCTACAAGCGGACATAAAAGCTGGCAAGTTCTTTCCATAGCCTTAGCCTTCTGCTGTCTTGAAAGATCGTATAGAGATCTTTCTCCCTTAAAACAAATAATCGTTTTAGGGGATTGGATAGCAGTGGTTAACAGGTTAGTTCCTGTGCTTGGTGCAGGGACTATGACACTTCCAAAATACCGCCTGTCAGGGTCGGAAGTGTCTGAAGTGGCGGACTATAAATACCCTGACCCAAGCTGTGCAAACTGATACACTTTTTTACACTTTTATACAGTTTTGTACAGTCTGGTTGACCAGGCATAAAGATGGTAGAATTTATACTTCAAAACATTTTGGCAATAGGACTATTATTTTTCTTAATCGTGGGTCTTGCATTAGCATGGAATATTAAACCTATGAGGTACGGCTTAATTACTGCAATAATCATTGTTATTGCGGTTACAGGTTTGGTAAATTATGGAGGGCTTACAGTTGAAAAAATGATTGCTAAGTCCGGATATATTGCTTTATTTTTAGTTTGGTTAACTGTTTTGATTATCTTTGTGGTTGGTATGTATAAACTTTGGAAAAATTACGGAAATGGTGAAGCACAGTGAAGATTTGTACTTTTAACGTCAATTCTATAAAAGCACGAAAAGATTTGGTTATTGAATGGTTAAATCATAGAAACAATGATATAGACGTTATATGTTTTCAAGAGATTAAGGTAGAAGATAAGAACTTTCCGTCTGAAGATTTTAAAAAGCTTGGTTATATATATCAAGATATTTCCGGACAAAAAGGATATAACGGAGTTGCTACTTTATCTAAGCTTGAAATTTCTCATTATCAAAAAGGTTTAAATCACGAATACTTTGATGTTCAGAAAAGGGTTTTAATTGATAAAATCACAGAAAAGGAAATTTTTGTGATTAACACATATGCTCCACATGGAGATTTAAGAGGTGGAGAGAAATATTATTACAAATTGGATTGGTATAAACATTTTATTAACTTTCTAAAAGAAAATTTTGATTTTGAAAATCAAAAGATAATATTACTTGGAGATTTGAATATTGCATTAGAAGATATAGATGTTTACGACCCTGTACAACTGGCAGATTCAATCGGAACCATGCCGGAAGAACGAGAATTTTTAAGACAGCTTTTAAATCTCGGTTTGATAGATACATTTAGATACTTATATCCAAACAAGCAACAATTTACATGGTGGGATTATATCGGTGGTGCTATTTGGAGAAACGAAGGGATGAGAATAGATTACATATTAGTATCAAAACCGCTTTTACAGTATATAAAAGATGTTGAAGTTGATTTGTGGCCAAGAAAAAGAAGGTCGCCAAAACCTTCTGACCATGCACCTGTAATCTTAGAACTTGAAATATAATATCCCCGAGCCATCCAAGACCAGAGGTTATAGAACTAACTTGAGGGTGTTCAACATTTTAGCTAAACCTAAAAATCAATTAACCTTTTGATTGTCATTCTGCAGCCGGCGAAGAACCTCCTATTTTTCTTTTCAAATCAAAAAATCAAAAAGAAGATCCTTCGGACTTACGTCCTAAGGATGACGAGAAAAGGTAAACTTACAAAAATTTTTACATTACTCTCAACTAACTTTGTTTTACAGTAAATACTAAATTTTCACCAGTTTCATCAGCATCTACTATGACAGTGTCGCCTTCTTTAATTTCTCTTCTAAGTATTTTTTCTGATAATGGTGTTTCAAGGTATTTTTGTATAGCTCTTCTCATAGGTCTTGCACCATAAAGTGGGTCATAACCAAGCTTCATCAATACTTCTTTAGCCTTATCTGTAAGCTCAACTTTAATATTTCTATCATGTAATCTCTTATTAAGAGCATTCACCATTAAGTCTATTATTTGTATAATATCTTTCTTGAATAATGGCTTAAATACAATTATTTCATCTATTCTGTTTAAAAATTCTGGTCTGAAGTAGTTTTTAACTTCTTCAAGAACTTTTTTCTTAGCGATTTCAAACTCTTTCTCAATAACATCTTCCGGAGCATCAACCGGTATAAGTGTTAAGTATTGACTACCGATGTTAGAAGTCATTATAATTACAGTATTTCTAAAGTTTACAGTTCTACCTTGAGAATCTGTAAGTCTTCCATCATCAAGTACTTGTAAGAATAAGTCAAACACTCTTGGATGAGCTTTTTCTATCTCATCAAGTAGGATAACGCTGTAAGGTCTTCTTCTTACTGCTTCTGTAAGCTTTCCACCTTCTTCGTATCCTACGTATCCCGGAGGTGCACCAATCAATTTTGCAATAGAATGCTCTTCTTTAAATTCTGACATATCTAATCTGATTAACGCATCTTCATCGTCAAATAAAAGTTCTGCTAATGTTTTTGCAAGCTCTGTTTTACCTACACCTGTTGGTCCTAAGAACATAAATGATGCAAGTGGTTTTCTTGGGTCTGATAATCCAGCTCTTGCTCTTCTGATAGCTTCTGCAACAAGTTTAACTGCATGTTCTTGGTCTATTAAACGTTTGTGCATTTCCTCTTCTAAGTGAAGCAATCTTTCCATCTCCTCTTCTTTCATCTTAGATATAGGAATTCCGGTCCATTCTGCTATAACTTCTGCAACATCATCTTCTGTAACAACTACAGACTCAGCAAGCTTTTGTTGTAGAGCTTTTATTTCTTTTTCTATCTGAGCTTTTTTAATCTTGTATTCAGCTTCTTTTTCGTAATCGCCTTTTTGGCTGTAGAACTCTATCTGTCTTTCAATTTCTTCAAGCTGTCTTTGTAATTCTTCAAGTTTTGTTCTTTCATTTGAAGATTTAGCTTTTAAATCTTTAAGTTGTTTTTCAAGATTTACTTTTTCTATTTTTAGTTTTGCTTCTTTTTCATAATCTCCGTCTAAGGAAGCCTGTATTATCTGTTCGTCTAACATTTTGATTTTTCTTTCAAATTCAATAACTTCCGGAGATGCATAAACAAGCTTTAGTTTTTTTCTTGCACATGCTTGGTCAAGGGCATCAATCGCTTTATCCGGGAACTTTCTTGCCGGTATGTATCTACCGGTTAATTTTGCTGCTGCCTCTATTGCTTTATCACTTATTTTTACGTTGTGATGTTTTTCAAGTTTTGGTCTTAAAGCTTTTAGTATTTCTATTGTTGTATCAATATCCGGCTCTTCTACATATACAGGCTGGAATCTTCTTTCTAATGCTGGGTCTTTTTCTATGTATTTTCTGTACTCGTCAAGCGTCGTTGCACCTACAACTCTAATTTCTCCTCTTGCAAGAGCTGGTTTTAGAAGTTGTCCAGCATCAGAAGCACCTTCTCCTTTGCCTGCTCCAACGATTGTGTGCAATTCATCTATGAATAGTATGATATTTGGGTCTTTTTTTAGCTCATCGATAAGAGATTTCATTCTCTCTTCAAATTCACCTCTGTACTTTGTACCTGCAACAAGACCGCCAAGGTCAAGAGATAACACCTTTTTATTTTGAAGTTCCTCCGGAACTTCTTTGTTTACTATTTTTTGTGCTAAACCTTCTACAATAGCTGTTTTACCAACTCCTGCCTCACCGATCAATACTGGGTTGTTTTTAGTTCTTCTTAGTAAGATTTCTATAACTTGTTGAATTTCTCTTTCTCTTCCAATTACTGGGTCTAATTTTCCTTCTTTTGCTAATTTTGTTAAATCAACAGTAAATCTTTCTAATGCAGACTTTTCTTCTTCTGCCATTTCTTGCTGGATATTTTTCTCGTCCATTGCTTTCTTTCCTCCTTCTTTTTTCTCAAAATTTAATATTTCATCTAAAATTTTACCAGCTATTGTGTCTTTACTATCTACCAAAGATGTTGCTATATGAACAACGCCAACTGTATTAGAGCCGCTGCTAAATGCGATTTTTTCAGCATTTTCTAAAACTTTAATAAGCTTTGACGAATATACTTTTGAAGTTTTTGAGCCTGTGACATTTTCGATGATTTTTTCTACAAATCTATCTTTGGAAAATCCAAGGTCTTCAATTTGTTTGATTAATGAGCTGTTTTCTATAATCTTGTATAAGAATGATAAAAGATTTATATCGCCGGATAAAAATTTATCAGCAGTGTTAGAATCCGTTAGCTGAGCTAATTGGGATTTTAATGAGGTTAAATTAGACTCAAGTTGTTTTTCGTATATAGTTAACCTTTCAAGCTCTAATCTACTTCCACCACCAAAGAAAAATCCCCTCTCGTAAGATAGGTCTCTTTTTAATCTCTCTTTTTGAGCCTTTACATTTCTAAGCTCTTTGTATATTTCAAGAGCTTGATTTCTTGCTTGTGTTAACTGGGATTGTAGAGTCTTTAAATAATTTGAATAATCCTCTACAGCTTTATTTATTTGAGAGTAAATATCGTTTAAGTACGATGTAATATTCTCTTTTAAAGCTTTCTTGTCAATACCTCTCTTTTCAAGAATCTTTAAAAGTGGCGAATCATCTTTAGATATTAATGCCAAAAGTAAATGGTCTGTATCAACCATTGAGTCATTGTTTTTAAGTGCGATACTTTTAGCCTGTTCTAACAAATCTTTTGCTTTCTTTTCTAATAAATTTTCGCTAAACATTTTAAATCCTCCATTATAAAATAATTTTAGTGTAGTATTGTTAAATTAATATAATACAGAATACTAAAATTTTCAATAGCTTTTTTATTTGTGAAAAACATCATTTAAAATTTTGTTTTTGTGTATTAATTTAAAAATAAAATTAAAACGAGGATTACAAGAATGCAACAGGATATAGATAATATTCCAAAAATTAAGGTCATTCTAAAGTTAACGAAAAATCTCCATCCTTTCCCCTTCTGTAATGATAACCCATGAATTATTTCTACTTTTTTGTTTTTAAAATTAGTGTTTTTTGATTGTGATAGAATATTATTTTTGTTAAAGTTTTTTAATGAAATTTTCATTTTCTGAGCTAAATTTATTCTAAATTCATCTTTTGCAAGGAGTCTGAGAATGATTTTGATAAAGAACGGACATATTGTAGACCCTCAAAATAATCTAAATGATAAGTTTGATATATTGATTGAAAAAGGAGAAATCAAGAGAATAGAAAAAAATATTCAGCCTTTTGCAGGTTGTGAGGTTATTGATGCAGAAGGAAAGATTATAACTCCATCTTTTACAGATATACATGTTCATTTTAGAGACCCTGGTCAAACTTACAAAGAAGATATAGAGTCTGGAAGTAAAGCAGCTGTTGCCGGTGGATATACAACCGTTGTATGTATGCCAAATACTATACCTGCTATTGATGATGTACCAATCGTAAGATACATTATAGAAAAAGGTGAAGAAGTAGGATTGTGTAGAGTTCTTCCTGCTGCAGCAATAACAAAAGGAAGAAAAGGAAAAGAGCTTACAGAAATGGCACTGCTTAAAGATGCAGGAGCTGTTTACTTTACCGATGATGGTGCTCCTGTCATGGATTCTTTCATAATGAGAAAAGCGATGGAGTATGCCGGCTCTCTTGGAACCTTTGTTGCTGACCACTGTGAAGACTTAAACCTTTCACAAAACGGTGTTGCCCACGAAGGAGAGATAGCAGCTGCACTTGGACTTCCACCACTTCCACCGGAAGCAGAGGACACAATGGTAGCAAGAGATTGTATATTATCCATACAAACAGGAATGCCGGTTCATATATGCCATATATCCTCCAAGCTATCTGTTGAGATTGTAGCATGGGCTAAAGCAATGGGAGCAAAGGTAACCGCTGAAGTAACTCCGCATCACTTATACCTGACCGATGAAGAATTTTTAGATTTTTCTTGCATAGCAAAAGTTTCGCCACCACTAAGAACCCATGAAGACATAGAAGCAACCAGATGGGCTCTTGCAAGTGGTATTGTTGATTTTGTAGCAACAGACCACGCACCACATGCACATTATGAAAAGATGCAAGAATTACAGGCTTGTCCACCAGGAATGCTTGGGCTACAATTTGCACTTCCTATAGTTTTAGATCTTGTTAAGAAAGACTACTTTGATTTAGACAGAATGGTTGAAGTAATGTCAATACAGCCGGCTAAAAAAATTGGATTAAAACCACCACAAATCAAAGAAGGTGAGATTGCCGAACTAACAATCTTTGACCCATTTGAAACTTGGGAAGTCAATGAAGAAACGATATTATCAAAAAGTAAAAATACACCATTGCTTGGAAGAAAATTAACCGGCAAAGTTAAATATACGTTCTTTAATGGTAAAATCGTTTACAGAGATTAGCCATAGAAAAGAGTTAAGGAAAACAAAATTTGTCATTCTGGCAAAAAAGAAGAGTTTTCTACTTTTCCCCAATTTCTCACTTAGACTGTTCCAAAAATCCGCACCGTCATTCTATAGTCGGCGAAGAATCTCATGTTTCTCTTTTCAAGTTAAAAAATCAAAAAATAGATCCTTTGACCTTCAGTCTCATTAACAAGGAAAGGTAAATTTACAAAAATTTAGGAACACTCTCATTTCTCACTTGACGTTTGTTATAATTTTAGAATTAAATTTTAAAAATGACGCTTTAACAAAATTTTAGGAGATGGTTCAGTGATAGGAAAAGTATTTGAGATTAAAAAACCGCTTATTTGCTACTTTATGGCAGGATATCCATCTGTTGAAGACAGTATCAAAACAGCAGAAGTTTTGTTAGAAAATGGTGCGGATATTTTAGAAGTTGGATTTCCTTTTTCAGACCCTGTTGCTGATGGCATTACAATTCAAGCAGCCCACGAAAAAGCGGTAAAAGATGGTATTACACCGGTTAAAGTCTTTGAAATTACAAAAACTATAAAAGAAAGATTTCCGGACAAGCCACTTATCGCAATGACATATTACAATCCAATTTTTAAAATGGGAGAAGAAAATTTTTGTAAAACAGCAAAAGCAAATGGTATTGATGGATTGATCGTTCCAGATCTGCCACCAGAAGAGGGAGAAAGCTTAAAAAAAATAGCAAATCAGTATGGATTATCTGTAATCTTTCTGCTTGCTCCAACATCGCATGAAAAAAGGGTTAAACTTGTTTCAAACATGAGTGATGATTTTATATATTACGTATCAATTACAGGCATTACAGGGGAAAGAGAAAGTTTACCATGGCAAGAGCTTAAAAGCAAAGTAGAAAAGATTAAGAAAATGACAGATAAAAAAATTGCTGTTGGATTTGGTGTTTCAAAGGGAGAGCATGCTAAAATTATATCAAGTTTTGCAGATGGTGTTATAGTTGGGAGTGCGATAGTAAAATTACAAGGTAAAAAAGATTTTGAAGAATTAAAATCTTTGGTGAAGGAGCTACATGATAGCATTAGTTGATTATGGAATGGGTAATTTAAGAAGTGTAGAGAAAGCTCTTGAAAAAGTAGGGTTTAATGTGCTGAGAACGTCAGACCATTCAGATTTAGACAAAGCAAAGGCAATAGTTGTTCCGGGTGTTGGAGCTTTTGGAGATGCAATTCATAACTTAGAAAAGCTTGGCTTGAAGGATAAAATAATTAAGCATATAGAAAATGGAAAACCTTACTTTGGTATATGCTTAGGATTACAAATACTATTTGATTATGGCTATGAGTTTGGCTCTCATGAAGGACTTGGAATTATAAAAGGTAGTGTAGTAAGATTTGATGATAAATTAAACATAAAAATACCCCATATGGGTTGGAATCAGATTTGGAAGAAAAAAGATTCAAAGATGTTTAAAGATATTGAAGATGGTTCATATTTCTATTTTGTCCATTCATACTATGTTAAACCGGATGAAGAAGATATCATAGCAACTACAACAGATTATGGAATAGATTTCTGCTCAAGCATTGAAAAAGACAACATATGGGCAGTACAGTTCCATCCAGAAAAAAGTCAGACACTTGGTCTAAAACTTCTTGAAAATTTTAGAAAGTTTGTTTATGAAAGTGATAAGTAAGGATGTTAAACTTAGATGAGTTGTTATCTAAAAAATTACAAGAGATAAAACAAAAAAACAGATATAGAACAAGACCAATATTAAATGAAAATGTTATTAATTTCTCATCAAACGACTATTTAAGTCTAAGAGATAATCCAATTACAAAACAAAAGCTGATTCACAATATTGACAAACTATCTCTTGGAAGTGGTGCATCTGTTTTAGTATCAGGATACCACTTAATTCAAAAAGAGCTTGAAAAATTTATCTCCGAATTCAAGCAAACAGAAGACTGTATAGTCGTTGGTAGTGGGTATATGGCTAACGTTGGACTTATACAAGCCATTTCTGACGAAGAGGACATTATTTTTAGTGATGAATTAAATCATGCTTCAATCATAGATGGGATTAGAATCTCTAAGGCAAAAAAAATTATTTATAAACATTGTGATGTAGAAGATTTAGAAGAAAAGTTAAAAAAATATCATACAAAAGGAAAGAAGATAATCATTACAGACGGCGTTTTTAGTATGGAAGGAGATATTGCTCCACTTGATGAAATCATAGAAATTTCAAAAAAGTATGATGCTGTTGTTATAGTTGATGATGCTCACGCAACCGGTATAATTGGAGAAAAAGGAAGAGGAAGTCTTAATCATTTTAATTTAATGCCAGATAGTAATATCATTCAGATGGGAACATTGTCTAAGGCTGTTGGTAGTTATGGAGCTTTTATTTGTGGAAGTAGAATTTTGATAGAGTATCTTGTAAATACTATGAGGTCTGTTATATTTACAACAGGTTTATCTCCTGTCCAAAACTTTATATCTCTTGAGAATTTTAAAATATTAGCAAAAGAGGATTTTAGAAGAAAAGAAGTTTTAGAAAAGTCTAAGCATTTGGTAAACTCCTTAAAAAATAGAGGGATAGATGTAAAGTTTTTTGGCACTCCTATAATCTCTTTGATAGTCGGAGAAGAAGAAAAGGCTTTAAAATTAAGAGATAGATTATTAGAAAAAGGCTTTTTTGTTCAAGCAATAAGACCGCCAACAGTCCCAGAAGGAACTTCAAGACTTAGAATAACGATAAATTACAATCATTCTTATGAGGATATTGAAAGACTGTGTGAAGCTTTAGGTGAGCTGATGAGACTACTCTAAAAATCAAGGTTGTCATTAGAAAAAAGATAACCTTATTTGTTATCGTATGCCATTTTATTGCTCCCTTAGCTAGCTTTTTACTTTACGATACCGATTAATTTAGCTAAAAGCTCTAAAGAATTTTGATTTAAAATTACTATAATTGCAATCAAAATGATAACCGCAATTCTTAAATCTTTCTTGAATTCCACCCTTGTTATTTCAATTTCTTTTCTAACAATATCAATCTCCCTCCTAACAACATCAATCTCTTTCTTAAATTCGACTTCTAATGTCTTCATTTCTTGTCTTAGCAATTCAACATCATACTTGGAAGCAAGTTCTTTTTTAAGCTCCTCCGAGATAGAGATTTTCAATTTTTCTTCAGAAGACTCTAAGGATTCATTGA
>NZ_JAPYVU010000056.1 GCF_028276765.1 Sulfurihydrogenibium sp. | reverse complement strand
TTCAATCTTATAAGTAGATGGAGAAAGGTTAAGACTTTTGTTGCTTATCTATATGCATATGCTATTGGTTATAGCTTTTTTAGAAAAAGTAAACTATGGAGGTAATTTCTCACCCGACGTATTTTTTCAATATTTATTTTATACTAAAAAAGTTTTTTTGCAAGAATTTATAGAGAGTGTTCCAAAATTCCCGTGAGCTTACCTTTCCGTGTCATTCTGAGGAAACGAGATTCTTAGCCAGCTACAGAATAACAGCGTGAATTTTTGCAAGCAACCTCCTCACTATAAAATTACCTTCATACTTTCAGCTGCAAGTTTTGCTTTTTTCCTCGCCTCTTCTATATTTTCTCCTACTGCTAAAGCAACACCCATTCTTCTTTTTGGTCTTGTGGTTGGTTTTCCAAAAATTCTAACTTTAGTTCCTGGAATACTTAAAGCCTCTTCAAGCCCTTTGTACTTTGGAGCTACACCATAATCAGATGCATGGAAACAGTAAGAAGCTCCTGGAGATAGAAGTTTTATATCCATCGGCAGTCCAAGTATGGCTCTTAAATGAATCTCAAACTCTGACATATTTTGAGTTATCATGGTCACCATTCCGGTATCGTGTGGTCTTGGTGATATTTCGTTAAACCAAACCTCATCTCCTTTTACGAACATCTCGCATCCAAAAATTCCATAACCACCAAGCTCATCTGTTATCTTTTTTGCAATCTCTTTTGCTTTGTTTAAAGCTGTTTGGCTCATTGGATGTGGTTGCCAACTTTCCCAGTAATCTCCATCAACTTGTATGTGTCCTATTGGCTCGCAGAATAATGTTCCTTGATTTTTTGTCCTGACAGTTAAAAGAGTTATTTCATAATCAAAATTGATAAATTCTTCAATGATTACTTCACCACTTTTTCCTCTTGCATTTTCTTGCGCATAATACCATGCCCTGTCAATCTCATCCAAGCTTCTAACAATTGATTGCCCTTTCCCAGATGAACTCATGATAGGTTTAACTACACACGGTAGTCCAATCTCTCTTACTTTTTGTCTGTATGTTTCTATATCTGACGCAAAAGCGTATTTAGAAGTTTTTAAGCCTACTTTTTCAGCAGCAAGCCTTCTTATGCTTATTCTGTTCATTGTATGTTTTACTGCATTAGCACAAGGAACTATATTAAATCCTTCTTTTTCTAATTCTACCAAAGCATCTGTATCTATTGCTTCAATCTCTGGAACGATAAAATCCGGTTTTTCTCTGTATGCTATATCTTTTATCAAATCACCATTTTTCATATCAATAACATAGTATCTATGGGCTATTTGTTGAGCTGGTGCGTTTTGATAACTATCTACAGCTATAACTTCTATACCAAGTCTCATAGCTTCAATGACAAACTCTTTTCCAAGCTCACCGCTTCCAAGAAGTAAAATTTTTGTAGCATTCGAAGATAAAGGAGTACCTATAATCATGACTTTCTCCTATGCTATAATTTTTCGATATAAAAATATTTTAACACTAAGGAGCTGTATGCCGCTTTATCTGAAGATAGCACTAAGATATTTGTTTTCTACAAAATCTAAGCTATCATCTTTTATGTCTATTGTTTCTATAATCGGAATAACTCTTGGAGTTGCTGCTTTAATCATAACTATGGCTGTGATGGGTGGTTTTATGTATGGAATAAAGTCTAAACTTCTTGAGACTGCACCACATATTATGATAGTAAAAGCCGACGGTAAATTCCAAGAGTACCAAGAAGTAGTACAAAAAATAAAAGATGTTGAAGGTGTTATTGATTATGAACCTTTTGTTTATTCTCAAGCTATAGCCGGAAAATCTTCCAATCTAATTCCTGTATATGTAAGAGGCGTAATTCCGGAAAAAGATAAGAATTTTATGGCTCTTGATAAAAAAATAATTTCCGGTAGGTACGATTTAACAGATGATAATATCATTCTCGGAAAAGATGTTGCTCTTGCTTTGAACGTTTGGGTTGGAGATAGTATAAATATCATGTCTCCGGTTGGAAGAAAAACGCCCATTGGCTTTTTACCAAAGCTTAAAGAGTTTAAGGTGGCAGGAATCGTTGAATTTGGTATTTATGAATATGACTCAACGTTTGTATGTATGAGTTTAGAAAATGCTCAAAGCTTTTTTGATTTAAACGATGCGATAACAGGCATTCAGCTGAAAATTAAAGACCCATTTAATCCAAGCATAGTAAAAGAAAAATTAGAAAAAAGATTAGATTTTCCTTACATTGTCAGGTCATGGACTGATATGAATAAAAGCTTATTCCAAGCTCTACAGCTTGAAAAGTTTGCAATGTTTCTTGTGATAGCTTTGATTGTAGTTGTTGCATCTTTTAACATTTCAAGCTTAATAGCAACAAAAAGCAGAGAAAAAAGAAAAGAAATTGCGATCCTAAAAACCATTGGAGCAGACAGCAATTTTATAAAAAAGATATTTATTTTACAAGGCTTGATAATAGGATTTATTGGAACAACTTTGGGTCTTATCATTGGTTTATCCGTAGTATACATAGGTGATACATTCCATTTAGTAAAACTAAATCCTGAGGTTTATTTAATAAATTATCTTCCAATGAAAATTTCAATTTTAGAAGTCTTTATAATTGCTTTATCTTCTATGCTTATATGCTTTTTATCTTCTTTATTTCCGGCTATTTCTGCATCTAAGGAAGTGCCTGCTGAGGTTTTAAGATATGATTAAGGCAGAAAATATTAAAAAGATTTATCAGACAAACGGCGATAGGGTTTTAGCTTTAAGAGGTATTTCTCTAAACATAGAAAAAGGTTTAATGGTTGCAGTAATGGGACCATCCGGGTCAGGAAAAAGTACGCTGCTGCACATACTTGGTGGTATAGATTATCCAACAGAGGGAAAAGTTGAGATTGATAGTGTAGATATTACAAATCTAAAAGATAGACAGCTTGCAGAATTTAGAAATAAAAACATTGGCTTTGTTTTTCAGTTTCATTATTTACTTCCGGAGTTTACTACTTTAGAAAATGTCTCTTTGCCGGCTTTTTTAGCAGGAGATAAAAATGCTGAAAGTAAAGCGGTAGACATACTGACAAAACTAAATCTAAAAGATAGAATAAATCATAAACCTTCTCAGCTTTCAGGTGGAGAACAGCAGAGAGTGGCTATTGCAAGAGCTATAATCAACAATCCAAAGGTTTTGATAGCAGATGAGCCAACAGGCAATCTTGATTCTCAAAATGCTAAGAATGTTATAATGTTAATCAAAGAGCTAAATGAGAGTCTTGATATGACTGTTATCATCGCAACCCATGATGTTGAAATAGCAAAATATTGCAACTATATTTACCATATAAAAGATGGTATGATTGAAAGAATTGAAAAAATATAAATTTGCATAAATTTAAAAGGCATTAATAAAAACGAGGTAAAAGCGATGTTTGAAAAATTTACAGAAAAGGCAAGAAAAGTAATATTAACAGCAAGGGAGCATGCGTTAAAATACAAAAATAATTACTTAGGAAGTGAGCATCTTCTCTTAGGTTTGATTGATGAAGATGATATTGTAGTTTTAGTATTATCTAAATTTGGTCTTTCTCCAGAAAAAGTAAAGAAAACTTTACTTTCTCAAATTCCAAGAGGTACACATACAGGAGAGATACTATTTTCTCCAGACGCTAAAAGAATATTAGAGTATGCAGTAGAAGAAGCAAGAATTTTACACCATCCATTTGTTGGTCCAGAACATTTGTTAATCGGGGTTGTTAGAGAAAAGTCCGGGCTTGGTGGAAGGGTGTTAAGAGGCTTTGGAATTGATGAGTATTCGGTAAGAAGAGAAATATTGTCAGTTTTAGGCGAAATACCACCACAAGAGCAGGTAAAACAAATACCTACGCCAAACTTAGATAGATACGGAAGAGACCTTACTGCACTTGCAAAAGAAGGAAAGCTTGACCCAGTAATTGGTAGAGATAGAGAAATAGAGAGAGTTATTCAAATACTTTCAAGAAGAAGAAAAAACAATCCTGTTTTGATAGGTGAACCTGGGGTTGGAAAAACCGCAATCGTAGAAGGGTTAGCACAAAGGATAGTAAGCAAAAAAGCACCGGAAATACTGTGGAACAAAAGAATAGTAGCTTTAGATTTAGCATCCTTAGTAGCAGGCACAAAATACAGAGGACAGTTTGAAGAAAGATTAAAAACAATTTTAAAAGAGTTGGAAAAAACACCTAACATTATACTGTTTATAGATGAGCTTCACACAATGGTTGGGGCAGGTTCGGCCGAAGGTTCTCTTGATGCTTCCAACATGTTAAAACCAGCGTTGGCAAGAGGTGAGGTTCAAGTAATAGGTGCTACAACTTTAGATGAATACAGAAAGTATATAGAAAAAGACGGAGCATTAGAAAGAAGATTCCAGCCGGTCATTGTAGACCCACCAACTCCAGAAAATACAATATTGATATTAGAAGGTTTAAAGCATAAGTTTGAAGAATTTCACAATGTTGAATACACAAAAGAAGCAATAGAAAAAGCTGTTGAGTATTCTGTTAAATACATACCTGACAGATACTTGCCAGACAAAGCTATAGACTTATTGGATGAAGCAGGAGCGTTAGTAAGATTAAGAGAGCTTGAATTGCCACAAGACCTTAAACAATTGGAAGAAGAAATAAAAAAGATAGAAGAGGAAAAGACAAAAGCTATAAAAGAAGAAGATTTTGATAAAGCATCAAAGCTAAGAGATGAAGAGGTTAAATTAAGAGCCAAGTTTGAGACACTTAAACTTAAATGGAAAGAAGAGCAAAAAGAAAACAAACCTAAGGTTAATGTTAGAGATATTGCAGAAGTTATAGCAAGATGGACAGGTATTCCTGTAGCAAGACTAACGGAAACTGATAAAGAAAAACTCCTACATATAGAAGAAGAGTTGCACAAGAGAGTTGTTGGACAAGATGAAGCAATTACGGCTATAGCAAAAGCTATAAGAAGAAACAGCGTTGGCTTAAAAGGTAGACATAGACCTATCGGAGTATTCTTATTCTTAGGACCAACGGGTGTTGGGAAAACAGAAACCGCAAAAGCCTTAGCTGAATACTTGTTTGGTAGAGAAGATGCTTTAATAAGATTTGACATGAGTGAATATATGGAAAAACATACAGTATCAAGACTTATCGGTGCACCTCCGGGGTACGTAGGTTATGAAGAAGGAGGCCAGCTTACTGAAGCGGTAAGAAGAAAACCATATTCTGTCATTCTTTTCGATGAGATAGAAAAAGCTCATCCAGATGTATTTAATATATTCCTACAGATATTTGACGATGGAAGACTAACAGACTCTCTTGGTAGAGTGGTTGATTTTAGCAACACTATCATTATTATGACATCTAACCTTGGTGCAAGAATGATTTTAGAAAGCGGTAAAATGGGATTTGAAACAAAATCTTCAATGCTAGACTATAAAGACTTAAAGAAAAACGTTTTAGAACAAGTTAAGAAAGTGTTTAACCCAGAGTTTATAAACAGACTTGATGAAATCATAGTATTTAAACCATTAGACAAATCTGTAATTCAAGGTATAATAGATAAGCAAATTAAAGAAATAAACGAAAGGTTAAAAGAATGGGAAATAGAAGTGAAACTCTCTCCAGAGTTTGTAGAGTACTTAATAGAGAAGGAATTCAAACCGGAGTATGGAGCAAGAAGTATCAAAAGAGCCTTACAATCACAAGTGGAAGACTTATTAGCAGAGGAGATTTTAGCAGGAAAACTACACCCTGGCTCAGTAGTAGAAGTTGGCATGAAGGATGGCAAAGTAGTTTTAAATCCTATAAAACAAAAGAAAAAATCCAAAAGGAAAAAAGAACTTCAAACAGCATAAAAAAAGTGGTGGCGCTTTCAGCTGCCGCCTTACTCGCATTATCTTACCTCTCAAACGCAGCTGAGCAAGAAACAATAACCCCACAGATCAAAACACCTTCCTTACAAGAAGAAGCATCCAAGGTTTATAAAATAGAAAAAATAGAAATTAAAGGTCTAAAATTTTTCAATGAAGAGATAATTAAGCCTTTAATTCCATTTGGAAAGGGGGCTATAGTCACACGGGATAAAATAGAAAGCACAATAAGAGACCTTTATAAGCTTGGATACTTTCAAAATGTTGAAGCATATACAAGATACACCGAAAACGGAATAGATATAACCTTTGTTTTCACAGAATTACCTGTTGTTCAAAGAATTGATTTTGAAGGAAATAAGGCAGTTTCAAAAGATGATTTGATTAAAGAGCTTGGTCTTGATTTAACAGAAAAATTAGAATCTGGCAGACCTTTACCCTTTTCAACTTTAGGACCAGAGCTACAAGAAAAGCTTTCATCAATAAAAAAAGGTCTTGGTAGAGTTTTATCTAACGATGAAATAGGGCAGATGATAAAAAAGATTGAAAAACTTTATGAAAAAAAAGGTTATTACAGTCCAAAGATATCTTACTACTACAAGGGAAATACTTTAGTTTTTAAAATAGAAGAAGGAACTAAGGCTTACGTTGAAAAAATAAATATAGTAGGAAATAAAAATGTCAAAACAAAAGAAATTCTTTCTGTCATGGAAACATCCGAAAGAAGTATATTAAAACTTAAATTACATCCAGCTTTAATAAAAGAGACCCTTTATGAGGATATAGACAGAATAAAAGACTTATACATTAGTAAAGGGTTTTTAGATGTGCAGATATCAGAGCCTGAAATTACATTAGTAGATGGAAAAAAATACGTCATCACAATAAAGATAGATGAAGGAGAAAGATATAAAGTAGGGTCTGTTAAGGTTGAAAACAATGACTTATTCACCACCAAGGAGCTGTTAGACCTACCGGATAGAAAGAGCATTAAACCCGGCGAGTATTTCAATTCTGAGAAAGTTGAGTTTATCAAGAAGCATATTTTAGATAATTATAACGACCTTGGCTATATATTTGCTAACGTCGAAGTAAATAAAATTGTAGATAAAGAGAAAAAGCAAGTTGATATAGTTTTTAACATAAACAAAGGAAATATTTATTATGTTGATAAAATCAAAATCTCCGGTAACTATGAATCAAGAGACTCTACGATCAGACGGGAACTTAGATTGGCACCAGGAGATGTATTTAAAAAAGATAAGCTTTTAAGGTCTCAAGCAAGATTGTACAGACTTGGTTATTACGATATGATTGATTTTGACCCACAGGTAAAGTCTGATAATGAAATGGATTTAGAGACAAAAGTAAATGAGAGATTTACAGGTCAGATGTCTATAGGTGCAGGATACAGCCAACAAACAAGCCTATCATTCTTTGCATCAATCAGAAAAGGAAACTTCTTAGGTACTGGCGATACTTTAGGACTATCGTTAACAGTTGGCTCAAAGTACAGAAATAACTCTCTAAACTATCTACATAGATGGGCATTTTACAAGCCGCTGGACCTTGGACTAAATTTATATGATTCTTATGTAGACTATACAACCTTTATCTCTACAAAAAAAGGTTTTTCTCCAACCTTATCTTATGAATTTAAAGAATTTTGGAGGACAGGCGTTGGTTTAACCTTAGAAAAAGGTGAGTATAAAGATGTTTTAGATACTGCATCAACATACATTAAAAAGCAAGCTGGAAAGTATGATTTATACTCAACCTACTGGTTTATAAACAGAAACTCAATAGACAATCCTATTCTTCCAACAAGAGGAAGTGATGTAACATTGACGCTTTCTGCCGGTACTGGAACGAGAGATTTTTATAAAGCAGTTTTTAGTGCTTCAAAAATTATTCCAGATAAGATTTTCTATACAGACTTTTTATTCTCTGTCAAAGGTACATTTGGATTTGTAGAAAAGATATCTAAAACAATACCCCTTGACCAGCTTTTCTTTGTAGGTGGCGACTTTACAATTAGAGGTTTTGAATGGGGTAGAGCCGGTCCACTAGATGAAAACAAAGACCCAGCCGGAGCAAAAAGAGAGATTATTTTAAACTATCAGTTAGCACATCCAATTGTAGAAAGATTTTTATGGGGATATGTATTTTTAGACCAAGGTAAAGGTTATGACAAAGGTAATCCATTTTCTAACATGTATTACTCCACAGGTGTGGGCTTAAAAATCATTACTCCATTTGCACCAATAGAGCTTTATTATGGTAAAGTTTTAAATCCACCATCCGGTATAAGCAGCTCAAGATTTGGATTTATTTTAGGAACATTCTTTTAATGAAGAAAAAGTATTTTAAAATTATTTGCAAGCTTACCTTTGACTACCATCCTGAGGACGCAAGTCCGAAGGATCTCTTCATTAAAAGGTGAGAAAGTGAATAAGAGAGGCAAGAA
The DNA here is from genome assembly GCF_028276765.1 of Sulfurihydrogenibium sp. Classification (NCBI taxonomy): domain Bacteria; kingdom Pseudomonadati; phylum Aquificota; class Aquificia; order Aquificales; family Hydrogenothermaceae; genus Sulfurihydrogenibium; species Sulfurihydrogenibium sp. Next base: position 1,187 of record NZ_JAPYVU010000056.1, on the reverse strand, counting down.
AGGACGGAGATTCTTCGCCAGCTGCAGAATGACAGAGTAGGAGGCATAAAAACATGGGATTCTTCACGTAGCTGCAGAATGACGGTCAAAAGATTAATTAATTTTTAGACTTGGTCAAAATTTGGTATACTAATAAGGAAAGGGTGTTTCAAAATTTTGTAAATTTACCTTATCCTTGTCATCCTGAGGCCGAAGGCCGAAGGATCTCTTTTTTGATTTTTTGACTTGAAAAGAAAGGAAGAGATTCTTAGCCGGCTGCAGAATGACAGTGTGGATTATTGGAACAGTCTCACTAATAAGGAGGAGATATGATTAAAAAATTTTTAGCAGTTTTAACTTTATTATTTTTAGCTTTTGGATACTCAAATGCAACAAATGTTGCCTATGTTGATATGGAAACAGTGATGAATCAGTCTGCAAAAGGAAAAAAGTATAAAGCAGAGTTGGATGCAAAGTTAAAATACTATCAAAATAAAGCAAAAGAACTACAAAACAAAATTGCATCTTTACAAAGTCAGCTAAATTCTTCAGCTTTAAACCAAAAAGCTAAAGAAGATAAGATGAAGGAACTTAGAGAAACAGCAAGACAGCTTCAAAATCTTGAAATACAGGCAAATGAAGAGCTTGCAAAGATGAAAGCAGAAGCAGAAAAGAAAATGGTAAGCGACATAAAAGCAATAGCGCAAAAAATAGCAAAAGATAAAAATCTTGATTTAATTCTTTACGGCGGCTTAATCAGCGGTGTACTCTATGCAGATAAAAAATTAGACATTACAGACGAAGTACTTAAAGAGTATAACAAGTAAATTAATTAGCCATGAATGACTTACAACCTCACGACCAATTTTTTAAACAGATATTTTCTGAGCCAAAGAGAGTTAAGAGCCTGCTTGATATATTTTATCCAGAGCTATCTAAAAAGATAGACTTAGAAAGTATAAGATTATTAAACAGCGAAAAATACTCACAGAAGATTGGAAAATCACTTCTTGACCTTTTGTATGAATGCAAAATAGAAAACGAAAAAAGCTTTTTAAGAATCATCTTTGAACACAAATCTTACATAGATAAAAACCTACCAAGCCAGCTTTTATACTATAATGGCGTATTATGGGAAGAAACGGGAGAGTATGAAGAATATCCACCAATAATTAACATTGTCTTGTACCATGGTAAAAGAAAATGGA
>NZ_JAPYVU010000055.1 GCF_028276765.1 Sulfurihydrogenibium sp. | reverse complement strand
AAATGACTATCAGGTAGCAGTTGTAAATCCATTTTCAATAAAGAAGTTTATGGAAGCTAAAATGTCAAGAGTTAAAACAGATAAAGCTGATTCATACTACAACAGCAGAATATGGAAGAACGTTTTTTTGATGGGGAGCTTTATAAACCAAAACCAGATGTAGAAAAAGAAATAGAAGTAAAACTAAAGATATTAGAAGACTTAAAGCATCAGCTTACAATGCTAAGAAACAAAAGAGAATCATTAAGTCATGTACCGATGAAAAGATTGAAAGAGAACTTGGAATATTACGATGAGCTAATCAGAAAAATAGAAAAAAGCATAAAAGAGCTTGAGAAAGAGATAAAAGAATTGTCTAAGAAGAATTTTCAAGAGGAGTACAAACTTTTAAAAAGTATACCTGGTGTAAGTGATAGGGTTATAGGAGTAGTAATATCAATATTTGGAGGATTTAAAAGATTTAAAAGTGTAAAGGAAGCAGCTAGTTTTGCTGGTTTAAATCCAAGTCCATATGAAAGTGGATCAAGTGTAAAGAAAAGTGGCAAGATAAAGAAAATGGGAAATCCATATGCAAGAAAGATACTATACATGGCAGCATTATCAGCAATAAGGTTTAACAAATACTGCAGAGAATTATACGAAAGGTTAGTAAGTAAAGGCAAGGCTAAAAAGTTAGCATTAGTAGCTGTAGCACATAAGTTATTAAGGCAGGCATATGGTGTATTAAAGAATAGAAAACCATTTGATGAAAATTTTTGTACTTGACATTTAACATAGAACATCCTGAGGACGAAGTCCGAAGGATCTCTTTTTTTTAAATTCTATAAAAACCGATAATTTCTCAGCCAAGGTATATAAATAATTTATACTAATTTTGGATTAATTCCAATAGTAAACCGTGTCTTACTCCCCACTCGCTGACTGTAATCTCATCTTTTTGGAAAACTTCCATAGCTGTTTGAAATATAACAATTCCCGGCACTATAGCTTCGGCTCTTTTATCTTCTATCATAGGAATTGCTTTTCTTTGGTTTACTGTCATACTTGCAAGTTTGTTTAACCATTTTGTAATTGCTTCATATGTAAGTTTTGAACCATGAACTTTTTTAGAATCGTACGGATAGATGTTGTACTCTAAGGCTACAACCGTAGTAATAGTTCCACCAAGCCCGACTAAAATTTCTGTATCTTTCATCTTCTCATAGGCTATAGGCAATTGTTGTTTTAGAAAGTCTTTTATTTGCATAATCTCTTCTGGCTTTGGTGGGTCTGATTTTATATATTTTTCTGTAAAGTTTACAATTCCAAATGGAAATGATATTGATGCTATTAGGTTTGATTTTTCACCATAGGAAAATTCAGTACTCCCGCCACCTTGGTCTATTACTGTAAATTTTCCCTCGATGTTTAAAGCTTTTGCTGTTGCTATAAAAGCTAATCTTGCTTCCTCTTCTCCTGTAATAACTCTTACATCAATCCCAAGCTTTTTTACGTTTGAGATAAATTCATCTGCGTTTTTTGATTCTCTACAAGCTTGCGTTGCCACTGCCAATATTTTTTCCGGTTTATACTGGCTTGCTATCTGAACATACTCCTTTAAAACAGCCAAAGTCTCTTCCATCGCTTCTTTTTGTAAATAGCCAGTCTCTTTTAATTTTCTTCCAAGTGCTGTAATTCTTCCTACGCTTAATATCTCATCAAACCGTCCATCAAAGTGGACAGCAACTATTAACATACGCGTTGAATATGTTCCAATATCTAGTAGTGCTATAATCTTTGGCTTCATTATTCTATAAAAACCTGACCTTCTATTGGTTGGACTTCTACGCCATTTTCGACCAAGAAGTTTATAGCTTTTTCTATTTCTTCATCGTTTCCAATGAATTCAAGTTCCAACCAGCCCATCTTTTCTTGAACGTTTGCCTTTCTTATATTTATGTCAATATTAAAATTTTTACAAACTTTACTTAAAAGTGGTTCTTTTATTTTCTCCTCCGGATAGATGAGCTTTAGCTTCATCGAATTCATTATTTTCCTCCAGCTATTGCTGGTATTATAGCTACCACATCTCCATCTTTTAATTGTGTATCCTTTCCTTGTAAAAATCTTATATCTTCATCATTTACAAAAAAGTTAACAAACTTTCTAATTTCTCCGTTTTCATCAACAAGTCTTTCTTTGATGCCCGGGAATTCTTTTTCTAAATTTTCTATCAACTCTCCGATTGTAGAAGCTGATATCTGAACTTCTCCTTGCCCTTGAGTGATCCTTCTTAAAGCTGTTGGTATTCTTACAGTTATTGCCATTTATCTAAACCTCCTTACAGTTTTAATAATTTTTCAATAATACTTAAAAAAGCCGGATTGAATAATGTTAAAGCTAATAAAACTAGTATAATTAGAATATTTAGCTTCAATTCCAATCTCTTAAATTTCTCATCAACTACTTTAAATCTTTCATCAATCACTTTAAATTTTTCATCAATTGAATTAAATCTTTCATTAATAACTTTAAACCTTTCTTCAAACAGGTCCCGAGTTACCAGTTCATTTTTTAACTCTTCTTTTAGTTCTATTTTTAATATTTCTTTTTTTTCGACAATTTCCTTTTCAGCTTTTTTGTCAATTTCTTCTATAATCTTTTCAAAAGCTTCTGCAAACTTTTCTGCCTTTTCTCTACTTCCAAGAGTCTCTTCTAATATGTTATATACACTTCTTGGCAGTGTATAAGCCATTTTATCCACCTATAACTTTGCTTTTAAACTCTGCCAATGTTGGTTTTATATGTATAGGCTTTTCAAGCTTTCCTTCAAGAACTTCCATTGTTTTATAGCCATTTCCTGTAATGTAAGCAACTACTACCTCGTCCTTATCTATCATTCCCATCTCTACATACTTTTTCAATACTGCGATTGTTGTACCACCGGCGGTTTCTGTAAAGATTCCTTCTGTTTTTGCAAGTAATTTGATGCCTTCTATGATTTCTTCGTCTGTTGCTATTTGGATATCACCTTTACTTTCCTTTGCTACTTTAACAGCATATGGTCCGTCAGCTGGGTTTCCTATAGCTATAGATTTTGCTATTGTATTTGGTTTTACAGGTTTTATAAAATCTCTTCCTTCTTTAAATGCTTGGTATATAGGACTGCATCCTTCTGCTTGTGCTCCAAGCATCCTTGGAAGATTTCCTTCTACCAAACCAACTTCTTTCAGCTCGTTAAAACCTTTCCAAATTTTTGTATAAAGAGAGCCTGACGCAAGAGGTGCGACTACTACGTTTGGTATTTTCCAACCAAGTTGCTCTGCAACTTCAAATGCTAAGGTTTTTGAACCTTCAGAATAAAAAGGTCTAACGTTTATATTAACAAATGCCCATCCAAACTCGTTTGCAATTTCAGAAGAAAGTCTGTTAACATCGTCATAATTTCCATCAACTGCTACAACAACAGGATTGAAAACCAAGCTACCAATGATTTTATTTGTTTCTAAGTTTGCCGGTATGAATACATAACATTTCATTCCTGCAGAAGCTGCATGGGCTGCAACAGAGTTAGCAAGGTTTCCTGTAGAGGCACAAGCAGCAGTATCAAAACCAAACTCTTTTGCCTTTGAAAGAGCAACCGCAACAACTCTATCTTTGAATGATAATGTTGGATGGTTAACAGAGTCATCTTTTATATAAAGATTGTTTAATCCTAAAAGCTTACCAAGATTTTCTGCTTTTACAAGTGGTGTAAATCCTGCAGATAGACCAACGGTTGGATTTTCTACCGGCAGTAAATCAATATATCTCCATAGGCTCTTTGGACCTTTTTCTATTTTCTCTCTTGATATATTCTTTTTTATCTCATCATAATCATATACAATCTCCAGCGGACCAAAACAAAATTCACATACATGAATTGGTTCCACAGGATACTCAGCTCCACACTCTTTACATTTTAAAGCCTTTACTTTTGCCAATTAATCCTTCCTCCATCAAGAAAAATAATAGAAATTTTACCATATTTTTATGCTAAAATATTAATTTATATCACCCTTAGGAGGTTTTTTATCTTGCTTACATTTCCAATAGAAGAAGCCCTAACATTTGATGATGTTTTATTGCTTCCGCAAAAATCGGATGTTTTACCCCATGAAACAGATGTTACATCATATCTTACACCAAACATAAAAGTTAATATTCCGTTAGTATCGGCTGCAATGGACACTGTTACTGAACATAGATTAGCTATAGCCTTAGCAAGGGAAGGCGGAATTGGAATTATCCATAGAAATATGTCTATTGAAGACCAGATGAGAGAGGTTGAAAAAGTAAAAAAAGCTGAAAGTGGAATGATTACAGACCCGGTAACAATCAGACCAAATCAATCAGTCAAAGAAGCTCTTGAAATAATGTCTATTTATAAAATATCCGGCGTTCCTGTTGTAGATGATGAAAATAAGCTTGTTGGTATTTTAACAAATAGAGATTTAAGATTTATTCATAAAAAAGATCACGAAAAACCGGTCTATGAGTTTATGACAAAGCCTCCTTTAGTAACTGCAAAAGAAGGTATTACTTTAGATGAAGCTATAGAAATTCTTCAAAAGCATAAAGTGGAAAAACTTCCGGTCGTAGATGATGAAGGAAGGCTTAAAGGTTTAATTACAATTAAAGATATTGTAAAAAGAAAAAAATATCCAAATGCTTGCAAAGATTCAGCGGGTAGGTTAAGGGTTGGTGCGGCTGTTGGCGTTGGTCCGGATACAATGGAAAGGGTAAAAGCCTTGGTTTCTGCAAAAGTAGATGTGATAGTTGTTGATACTGCCCACGGACATTCTGTTAGAGTTTTAGAAACCGTTGAAAAAATTAAAGGAGAGTTTCCAGACCTTGATGTTATCGGTGGAAACGTAGCAACAGCAGAAGCAGCAGAGGATTTAATCAAAGCCGGTGCGGATGGAGTAAAAGTTGGAATAGGACCGGGTTCTATTTGTACAACAAGGGTAGTTGCAGGAATAGGCGTTCCTCAGATTACAGCAATTTCTAAATGTGCAGAAGTTACTAAAAAATATGGAAAAACATTGATTGCAGATGGTGGTATCAGATACTCTGGAGATATAGTCAAGGCAATTGCTGCTGGTGCTGATACAGTCATGCTTGGAAGTCTTTTTGCAGGAACAGAAGAAGCTCCAGGAGAGAGAATTTTCTATCAAGGAAGGTCTTATAAAGTTTATAGAGGAATGGGTTCTCTTGGTGCTATGAAAGCAAGATTTAGCAGTGATAGATACTCTCAAGAAAACGTTGAAAAATTTGTTCCGGAAGGTATCGAAGGAAGAATTCCATTTAAAGGACCGCTTGCAGATGTTGTCTATCAGCTTGTGGGAGGATTAAGGGCTGGTATGGGATATACCGGTTCTAAAACCATAAAAGACCTACAAGAAAAAACCAAGTTTATTAAAATAACAAATGCAGGCTTAAGAGAAAGTCATGCTCATGATGTTTATATAACTCAAGAAGCACCAAACTACTGGATAGATTAAAAGGAGTTGAAAGATGAAAAAACCAACAGATTTTGAATTGCTTTTGGCTCAAGAAATTACAAATTTAGATAGATTTATTATCAAAAGTCCTCTTGGAACAAACGAATTTTGGAGTGAGTGGCAAAAGAAAGCCGGTGAGATAGTTATCACAAAAGCTGCTATAAAGAAGGCTATCAAGATTTATGAGAAAAAACTACCGCCGGAACAGTTGTTAAAGCTGTCTGCAATGCTTGAATCTTACAGAGAAATCGCATCATATCTTGAATTACTTAGAGAGACTGCATTAAAGATAAAAGGAATTGACATAGAAGGATTTACTTTATTTGACAGCATGGAAGGAGATAACGAAGAGGAATTTTAATAAAGGAGGGTTTTTAATGTTTGACAATTACCTAACTTTAAAAGATGTTGACGTATCGGGAAAAAGAGTCTTTGTTAGAGTTGATTACAACGTGCCGATTGATGAAAACGGAAACATTGAAGATGATGTAAGAATAAGAGAAACTGTTCCGACTATAAACTATCTTCTTGATAGAAATGCAAAAATAATTCTTGCATCCCATCTTGGAAGACCAAAAGGAAAACCAGACCCTAAGTATTCTTTATACCCAGTGGCTAAAAGATTGGAAAGATTGGTAGGAAAAGAAGTAAAATTTTTGCCTGATTGTGTAGGTGAAGACGTAGAAAAAACAGTTTTAAATATGAAAGAAGGCGAAATAGTTCTACTGGAAAATTTAAGATTTCATAAAGAAGAGGAAAATAATGACCCAGAATTTGCAAAAGCATTGGCAAAGCTTGCTGAAATTTATGTAATAGATGCATTTGGAACATGTCATAGAAAACACGCTTCAATGTATGGAATAAAAGACTACGTCCAACCTGTTGTAATGGGATTTTTGCTTGAGAAAGAAATAGAATACTTTAAAAAAGCATTATTAAATCCACAAAGACCTGTAGTTGCATTTCTTGGAGGTTCTAAGGTTTCATCTAAGCTTGGAGTAATAGAGTTTTTGCTTGACAAGGTGGATAAAATATTTATCGGCGGTGCAATGGCTTTTACTTTTATAAAAGCTCTTGGCTATAAAGTAGGTTCATCTCTTGTTGAAGAGGAAATGATTAATAAAGCATTAGAAATAATGGAAAAAGCTAAAGAAAAAGACGTTAAATTTTATCTACCGGTAGACTTTATCTGTGGTCAGGCTATTTCTGACCAAACACCGGTTATTGAAGTTGCATGGCAAGAAATACCATCCGGCTGGCTTGGTCTTGATATAGGACATGCGTCGGTAGTTTTAATAAAAGAAATCATAAAAGATGCACAAACTATAGTTTGGAACGGACCTATGGGTGTGTTTGAGATAGATAAATTCAAAATGGGAACCTTTGAACTTGCTCATGCAATAGCAGAATCACCGGCGTTGTCAATCGCAGGCGGTGGCGATACAGACTATGCAATCCATAAAGCTGGTGTAGTAGATAAAATAAGTTATCTATCGACAGGTGGCGGTGCATTCTTAGAACTTCTTGAAGGAAAACAACTACCTTGCTTGGAGGCAATCACAAGAAAAAGTTAAGTTTGGACTATTTTGGGGGTGAGAAGTAATAAATATGTGTTCCCTCGGGCTTACGTCCTCTGGATAACAGTGAAAGGTTAACTGAAAAGCATGAGAGAAAGGATAATCTTATATGTCATTCTGAAGCCGGCGAAGAATCTCCTTATTTTAAAAGAGGGGGATCCTTCGGACTTACGTCCTTTGGATGACGAGAAAAGTTAAGCTTGCAAAAAATTTTGGAACACTTCCATATAAAACTAAGATTAAAAGGAGCTGAACTTGAGTAGATTCTTAGAAGTAGCAAAAGAGGCAGCTTTTATTGGTGGGGGAATTTTAAAAGAAAACTTTAAAAAAGTAAAAAAATCTGATATAGAAAGTAAAGGAATAAAAGATTTTGTAACCTATGTTGATAAATTATCAGAAGAAAGGATAAGAAATCACATACTTAAAAACTTTCCTGACCATGCTTTTCTTGGTGAAGAGGATGGAAAGTTTGGTGAAAGCGAATTTACTTGGGTGGTTGACCCATTAGATGGAACAAAAAACTACATATGTGGCTTTGAGATTTTTGCCGTATCGGTTGCACTTCTTCAAAACAATGAGCCAATAGTTGGGGTTATCTACGTTCCTATGTTAGATAAAATTTACTGGGCGGAAAAAGGAGCAGGTAGCTATTTAAACGGAGAAAAGATAAAAGTATCCAACAGACCAATCGAGCAGGCAGTTGTGTCAACAGGCTTTCCATTTAGATATGTAGCAGAGCTTGATAATTATCTTGATATGCTAAAAAAAGCAATGATTACATTTTCTGGAGTTAGAAGACCCGGAGCTGCAGCGGTTGATTTAGCGTTAGTAGCAGAGGGTGTTTTTGATGGATTTTTTGAGATGAAGCTTTCAATTTGGGATATAGCAGCAGGTGTATTACTCATTCAAGAAGCAGGCGGTATATACTCAAATTTTGAAGGCGGGAAAGATTTATCCTCCGGAGATGTAATTGCAGGGGGAAAAGAGATTTACGATGTTTTATATGATATAGTCAGGAGTAGTAAATAAATGGATTATCAAGAAAAGCTAAAAGCTTTAAGACAAGAAATTGATAGTATAGACAATCAGATTTTAGAGCTTATAAATAAAAGAGCAACCTTAGCTAAAGAAGTTGGAGAGATTAAAAAAGCAAACAATCTTCCAATCTTTGTTCCAAGCAGAGAGAAAGAAATTTTTGATAGATTAGAAAAACTCAACAAAGGACCACTTCCAACGGATATTGTAAAACATATATTTAGAGAGATTATTTCAGCTTGTAGAAGCATAGAAGAGAATATTAAAGTCGTTTATCTTGGACCAAAGGCAACGTTTACCCATCAAGCAAGCCTAAAATACTTTGGACATTCTGTAGAGCATATACCCGTATCAACAATAAAAGATGTATTTGAAGAGATAGTCAAGAAAAAAGCAGATTTTGGCGTAGTTCCGGTAGAGAATACAATAGAAGGGGTTGTTAACTATACTCTTGATATGTTTTTAGAGTATGATTTAAAAATCATAGGTGAAGTTATTTTAGAAATTTCTTTACATCTAATGAGTATAAATCCAAACATTAATGAAATTCAAAGAATTTACAGTCATAAATTTGCAATAGCAGAATGTAGAGATTGGATACTAAAAAATATGCCACATGTTCAGCTTATAGAAGTTGAAAGTACAGCAAAAGCTGCAGAAATGGCAAAAGATGATTATGAATCTGCAGCAATAGCCAGCGAATCAGCGGCAGAAGTTTATGGATTATACATTTTAGAAAGAAAGATAGATAAGCATCTTTATAACTATACAAGATTTTTAATCATTGGTAATGAAATACCAAGCAAAACAGGAAATGACAAAACAACGTTTATTTTTTCTGTAAAAAACGAAGTTGGTGCGTTATATAAAGCCTTAGAGCCATTTTATAGAAATGGTATAAATATGACTAAAATAGAATCAAGACCATCTAAAAAAGAGGCTTGGGATTATATTTTCTTTACAGATATTGAGGGTCATATTGATGACGAAGTAGTAAAGAATACTCTTGAAGAGTTAAAATCCAACGTTCCATTTTTCAAGATTTTAGGCTCATATCCTAAGGCGGTTGATTAGATTTTTTAAATAAGTGGGAAGCTGTCTAAAACTTTGAATTTTATATCTAAAAAGGTTCGGATTGTATAATAGTAAATAAGTGATAGAAAAGCCCGCCCCGTACAAGGCAGGGCTGTTTGTTATTAGAAATTCAATCCTATCATAACACCGCTGATTTTATATTTGATATTAGTATTACTAGTATCAGTATTTCCATATCCATCTGAATAAACTTCAGTAACACTTGCTTTATGTTCTCTATGATAAGCCTTAAGATAGATTTCTGCAAAATTAATTTTTTTGCTAATGCCCGCACTTACTTCCCAAATATCTTTAATATCCTTATTCGCTACACTACCCAATCTGTATTTACCATTAAATATCTTATCATACTCAGTAGATGCAAATATTCCAAATCCGTGTGGTAAGTTAATCTTACCTGTTAATCCCAATCCTACAAAGTTTCCTTTATCTGTGTGGTAACTATAAAAACCCAGAGATGTATAAGGTCTCAATTCTATTTTATTTACATTAAATTGATAACCGGCATAAGCAAGATATCGCTCTAATATTCTTACGTAAGCTTATAGCAGTAGATACAACTTTATAACCCACACGGTTCAGATGGAACTGTTTTTCCGGACCCGGGTACACCATATACGATTTGCTTTATAACCCACACGGTTCAGATGTAACACATGGCTGTAATAAAAAAATTTGAAATTGCACCAGACTTTATAACCCACACGGTTCAGATGTAACGTATAGCACAGCCAAACGAGTATGCTGTTGTAATTACTTTGATATTGTCCAAAAACTTTTACAATTTAATTGTAATATCATATAAAATTATACCTAAAAACTTAAAAATTGGTGAGGTTTTTATGAAAAGAGACTGGAAAGAATATAATAAACAACTTGTAAAGC
>NZ_JAPYVU010000054.1 GCF_028276765.1 Sulfurihydrogenibium sp. | reverse complement strand
AATCAATACAGGCTTAAAAGCCTAATGTTCTGATTCAGGCTTTAGGAAGTTGTAGGAAGGACAGTCTAAAACATTCTGAGCGGTCTTAAAAGACCAATGACAGAAACTTGATCTGTCCTTCCTTTTTCTCTCATGTCTGTAATTATTATAAAACTTATTCTCTTAAAGTTTAAAAATTTTTGGTATACTTAATATACGATGACACCATTGGGTCGTTCTTTGCCATCCTGAAGACTTTAGTCCGAAGTATCTCCTTTTTAAATTCTTTGAGAATTACCACTTTTTCATATTCTCACTCTTTTATATAAACATACTCATCTTTATACCAGCCCCAAACAGTAGGAAAAACATTTTTTAGCTTATTCCTTACTGCTACCATTTCCTGCGGTGCAACTATAAAAATCATGGGTTGTTGTTCTCCGATGATTTTAAATGCTTTTTTGTAAAGCTCGTCTCTTTTATTTTGGTCAAGCTCTACAGCGGCAAGGTTAAAAAGTCTATCTACTTCAGCTTCCCAATCAGTAGCCGGCTTTTGTTGTTTTGGATTCCACATATGCATATGACCGGACGAAAGCCATACATTTTGGCTAAAATATGGGTCCATACTTCCGGTTAATCCAATGATTACAGCTTCAAAATCATAGTTAGACATTAGCTTTGAGACTAAGTTATTAAAATCAAGCCCTTGAAAGTTTACTTCAATCCCTATCTTTCTTAAATCTTCTTTTAAAATATTTCCAATTGCTTCTCTTTCTTTATTCCCTGCATTTGTTATAAGCGTAAAGCTTAGCTTATGACCTTCATTATCGTACAAATACCCGTCCTTCCCTTCTTTAAACCCGATAGATAATAAAATCTCTTTTGCTTTTTGAAGATTGTACGGGTATTTTGGATAATAATTTTCATCATAAAGCCTTCTGTCTGCCGGAGTCACTGCCGTGTAAATTGGCGTTGCAAGTCCATTGTAAACTATATTTTTTATTCCTTCCCTATCAACTGCATATGAAATAGCTTGTCTAAATTTTGTGTTTTGAAACCATTTTAATTTGTATTTTTCAATCGGTGCTTTTGGATTTTGATTAAAAAATAAAAACAACGTAGAAGGTGTAGCCCCAAGATTGTAGATTGTATAATCTCCTTTTTTTGCATTTTCTAAAAGCTTAGATAAATCGGTAGCTCTTACGCCGTATATATCAGACTCTCCTGACAAAAATTTAACTAAAGAAACATCAGGGTCTTTTATTATCTGTGATTTTATAGATACTATATATGGTAATTTTTGACCTTTTTCATCTTTTTCCCAGTAATAAGGGTTTCTTTCATATATTACATACTGACCTTGAACGTATTTTACAAGCTTATATGGACCTGTTCCGATTATTTGGGTTGGGTCTGTGTTAACCGTCCAAGTAGATGGAAATTTTCCCTCTTTGACTGATTTTTCTAACACATGCTTTGGTAAAATTGGCTGTGAAACTGCATTTAAGAAAACAGCAAAAGGCTTTGGAAGTGTAAATTTAACTGTTTTATCATCTACTTTTTCCACTTTAAAAGGTTTGCCTTCAACTGTCAAAACATCCTTAGCTGAAGATGGAATGTTTGGATTGTAGTAAATTTGATTATACGTAAAGACTACATCATCGGCAGAGACCGGCTTTCCATCAAACCATTTTGCATCTCTTAGATGGAAAATCCATACAGTGCCGTCTTTGTTTACTTCCCACTTTTCTGCTAAATCTGGCTCTGGTAGTAGTGTTTTAACATTTGTTTTCGTAAGCCCATTGAACAACATTCCTATTATTGCCGTTGAGCTCGTCTCTTGTGCCATTACCGGATTTAACGTTTTAGCATCTGCAGACAAAGACCTTTTTAGCTCTCCACCTTCAACGCCAATGGCAGGTTCAAGGTTCTTTATATCTAAGGTTTTTATTGGATATTCATTCTTTGAATTCGATGGCTTTATAAGATGAAATGGTAAAAAGAATAAAAGAATAACTCCAAAGGTAATTAATAAATTTTTAATGAATTCTTTCATACTCTTCCAAAACGCCTATCTCTGCTTTGATAATCATAAAGAGCTTTCAAAAACTCTTCTTCATCAAAATCCGGCCATAAAACATCGGTAAAGTAAAGCTCAGTGTAGGCAAGCTGCCATAGTAGAAAATTAGATATTCTTTTCTCTCCGCTTGTTCTGATTAACAGATCTGGGTCTGGAATTTCTGGAAGATATAGATAATTTCTAAAACTTTCTTCATCGATCTTTTCAGCATTACTTTTAAGTATTTTATTTACAGCGTCAACAATCTCAGCCTTTCCGCTGTAATTTAGTCCTATGATAACCGTAAGGCTACTACAATTCTTAGTTTCATCTTCAGCTTTTTTCATAGCTTCTAAAACACTATCCCATAGACCTTCTTTTCTTCCCATAAATAAAAGCTTTATATCATTTTCTTTCAAAAACGGTAGTTTTTCATGAATATATTCTACAAACAACTGCATTATTGCATTAACTTCTTCTATGGGTCTTTGCCAGTTTTCTGTTGAAAATGCAAATAAAGTAAGATATTTTATACCTACCTTTTTAGCGAATTTTATTGTTCTCTCAACAGTCTTAACACCTTCTCTATGACCATAAACTCTATCCAGACCTCTCATTTTAGCCCATCTGCCGTTTCCATCCATGATGATGGCAACATGTTCAGGTATCTTAAACAGATTTTCTATCACTTAAGAACCTCAAGCTTTTTCTTTGCAAAAGATGCTGGCTCTGAATCTGGATATTTATTTATTAAATCCTGTAAATACTGTTTTCCTTTTTCTACATTTCCAAGCTCAATGTAAGAGTATCCAAGTTTTAACATTGCATCTGGATATTTATTACATTTTTTAATCTTTCCTTCATCACATTTTTTTAAGAATATTTCCCAAATATCAATTGCATCTTTGTATTTCTTTTCTGCATAAAAAGTTTGACCTGCCCAGAAGATTGCATTTCCATAAAGGTCAGAATCAGAATATTTCTTAAGAAACTCTGTAAAAGCTTTTCTTGATTCTTCTATATTTCCTTTAAAATACAAGTCTAAAGCATATTGATACAATTGCTTATCATTTTGTGGAACAGTAACTTCTTCTTTTCCTTCTCTCTTGATTTCCTGCGGTTGTGGTGGGGTTTGCGAAGTCGGTGAAGGTATAGGTGCTTGTCTTGTCATTTTCAATTTTTCTATATCTGCTGAATTTTCTGCAACTTTTTGAGAAAGTTTATCTAAGCGAGCATTGATGTTTTTTATATTTTCTGTGTTGTCATTAGTCCTATCTTTTAATTCATTTACTTCTTGTCTTAAATTTAGTAATTCTCTCTGTAATATAGTTATTTTATCTTCAGACGCACAGGAAAATAAAAATATACTGCCAAATCCTAAAATTAAAATTTTTTTCATCATAAACCTCCTATTTAAAGAAAAATAATAATATTATTATTGCAGATGTAGTACCAAGAGCTATTATGCTAATTTCTGCCAAGAAAAGCAATGGATTTGACATATGTAATAAGTATTTATCAAGCAAAAACGCTATAAATGGCAATCCCATCAAAGAAGTAAGAAGAACAATAATAAAAACAGGATTTTTGAAAAGTTTTTTCATTTTTGCCATATTTCCTTATGTTTTTATGATTTTATTATTATAGCATTTTTAAAACACGTCAATGGCTTGCAAAAATCAACACCATTATTTCTACCTTTTACTTCTCACTTTAAAAAGATTTGAAACATTCTTAAATTCTTATATTTCAATCTTATATTGTTTTATTTTCCTCCACAAGGTAGCAGGACTGATTCCAAGAAGCTTAGCAGCTTTGCGTTTATTTCCTTTTGATTTCTTTAATGCTTCTACTATCCTTTTTTCTTCATTAAAAAGAACCTCTTCTGAAATTTCTATATTTCCTTCCTCTGAAAAATGAACAAATTCAGAGTTTAGGTCTTCCACGTCTATAATTTCTTTGTTGGCTGTGAAAATGCTAACTGCTTCTAAAAAAGCTCTAAGTTCTCTAACATTACCATACCAATCTTTTGAAACTATCACATCCATAGCTCGTTGCGTAATTCTCTTGTTTTTCTTAGCTAAAATACTGTTTACTATCAAAGGAATATCTTCTTTTCTCTCCCTTAGAGGTGGAATTTCTATTCTAACCACGCACAATCTATAAAATAAATCACTTCTAAAATTTTTATTCTGAATCTCTTTAACCAAATCTTTGTTGGTAGCAGAAATTATTCTTACATCAGATTTTCTTGGTTTGCTTGAACCAAGTCTTTCAAATTCTTTCGTATCTACAAAAACTAATAACTTTGCTTGGGAAGTTAAAGAAAGGTCACCAATTTCGTCTAAAAACAATGTTCCGCCGTCTGCAAGCTCAACTTTACCAGGTTTAGAGCTAACAGCTCCGGTAAATGCACCTTTTTCATAGCCAAAAAATTCTGACTCAAAAAGTGTATCCGGAATGGCTGAGCAGTTTACTGATACAAAATTATTTCTACTTCTAACGCTGTTTAAATGAATCCATTTAGCAAGCTTTGATTTTCCTGTTCCTGTTTCTCCAGAAATTAAAACAGATACATCTGATTGAGCTACCAAAGAAGCCCTTTCTAAGATTTTTTTCATCTTTATGTTTTGGGTGTTAAAGACCATAAAATCTTCGTCTATCTTTTCATCTTTTGTCTCTAAAAATTGGAATAGATATCCTTTTGGATTGTTGAAATAATCATACAAGACTGTGGTTTTAAAATAGCCTTTAAATTGAATTCCTCTTTTGCTTTTTAGAAATATTACAAATTCTTTTTGGTCTAAAAATTCTTTAATATTTCTATCTGTAAATTTATTAAGATTTTCATCTATTAAGTCAAAATGTTCATAACCAAGAAGTTCTAAGAGACTTTCACTAATTCTTTTTATCTTTAAATTTTCATCTGTAATGATTAAATATAATTCATCTATGTAGTTCATTTGCTACTTTGCAACTTCTCCATCAATTTTTGATATTCAGTAGTATTGTTATTCTTTTGGTAAATTTTTGCAAGGGCTAAGATTATATTTTTATCATTTGGATATTTTTCTAAAGCTTTTTTTAAAATATTCTCTAATCCATCAATCTCATAACCACTATTATATAGAGAGATCAAAAATTCTATGGCAGGCATATAATCTTCCTTGATTGAAAGAGCATCTTTTGCAGATTGGATAGCAAGTGGTATTTGTCCAAGCTTATAATAAAGAGTTGCTACTTTATATTTAAGTTTATAATCACTTTGATTTTCAGCAAAAGCTCTTAAATAAAAGAAAATAGCATATCTATAATTACCGATGTTTTCATATTCAACTGCTTTATTTTTAAAAAAGTCGTATCTACTTGCAATCGGTGTTTGGACTGAATTTTTAACTTCTTGTGTTTGAGGTTGAGGTAAATTTATCGGCGGTAAATTTATTGGCTGCTTTACTACTTGATTTATTGGTGGTAAATTTAAGCTTTGTTCTTGTATACTTTTTATTAATTCTTCATCTGTTTTTATCTCATTATTGATGGCTAAATCTACATTTTTTAACTTTTCACTAAGTTCATTTATTAACACATCCGAATTAATAAAATCTTCAACAATTTTAATCTCAGACTTTCTATTTTTTAGATAATCATAAAATAGATAGCCAATAACGATATAAGAAAGTATAACTAAAATAACTATTATTTTAAATTTTATTGATTTTTTCTCTTCTTTTACGATACCAACTAATGGATTTATATCTTTTTTTTCTGTTTCTTCTATCTCTTCACTTGCTTTTTTTAAAAACTCATCTGTTCTCATTCCAAATTGTCCCAAAATATTCTTAGAAATCTTTTTTGCTTAATATCTTATCGTATACGTCGGGTGAGAAATTTAATAAGAGTAGGAGATTCTTTGCCGGCCGCAGAATGACAAATAATGCCAAAACCAAGAAAAATAATAGAGATAAACGTGAGTTTATTACATTTAGTAATTGCCGAAGTATCAAATAATGTGAATTTTAGTAAGTTATCAAAAAAAGTATTAACATCATCCAAAACCTTCAAGTAAGTTAAGATTCTACAGAGACTGTTCCAAAAATCAAGATTGTTATTCTGAGCGAAGCGAAGAATCTCTTTTTTATCGTTTTTTAAAATAAGAGGTTCTTCGGCCAACGGCTTAGGACGACACGAAAATGTAAGCTTAGGAGAATTTTGGAGCACTTTTCTATCATAATTGATAACCTGAATTTTTGATATAATTTAAATGGAAAAGTCGGCACAGGAGTATATAAAATGATAATGAGATATTTTACAGTAAAAGAAGCAAATGCTATATTACCTCAAATAAAAGTATTAGTTGAAGAAATCATAGAAAAAAGAGAAGAGATTTATAGTTTGGTCAGTAAATACGAAGAATTGAAAGAATTGTCTGAAAAAAACGATTTAGAAGAGCTTGAATACATGTATGCAAAAAGCAAAATCCAAATCTTAGATGATGAAATTAAAGAACTTGTTGATACTATTCAAAATTTTGGAGTAATGGTAAAAGGTGTTGACCCAGTTTTAATTGATTTTCCGGCAAAAAACGGAGAGGAAGAAATACTTCTTTGCTGGAAAGAGGATGAAGATGAAATAATGTATTGGCACGGTGTGTATGAAGGATTTAGGGGTAGGAAGCCAATATCAATGTTAAAGCCGGACAAAAGAAGCCCGTATAATTTTTGACTTTGAAAGTGAAGAATAAATCCGTGGTGAAATGGTGCGTAGAAAGTTTTTTGAATTTTTATTAGTTGTAGTGAATACAATTTTATCGTCTTTTGTCATTGTCGATAGTTTTTTAAGCGTCCGGAGGGTGTTTTAAAATTTTTGTAAGCTTGCTCTTGTCTATCATCCTAAGGAACTTTAGTCCGAAGGATCTTTTTATCTAATATGTTGGCTAAGAAATTTAGTAAAGTAGGAGATGATTCTTTACCGGCTGCGGAAATGACGATACTTTACTTTTCTAAATCTAAATTTTATAAAAATCGCTAATTTTTCACCAAGACATTAGTAAAAAGTTAGTAATTTTTGTAAATCTAAAGACGATTCTTCAGAATAAAATCCTCTTGACATACAAAGCAACGAATAATGAGTAAATTATACAGACGATTCAAGAACCACCCCCTACTCACTTTTTACCTATTTATCAATTTCTTTTCTCTAAATCTAATCAAATTTGTAATCGTAAAATTAACCTTTGGCAGATAGCCTACACTTTCACCAAGCTTTACAATAGCACCATTTAAAGCGTCTATCTCTGTTCTTTTACCCGATTTCAGGTCGTAATACATTGATGGGAAATGGTCTTTTGTTGGTGGAATTAATTTTTCGTAAAACAGTTTTTTATAATCTTCCGGATTGTCAAAATTTAGCTGTATATTATTTAGTTTTGCCACTTGAAAGATTTCATCGATGATTAAATCCATTATTTCTTTTGTTTCTTTATTTTCTTTTAGCGTTCCATAACTACACTCAAGCAACGCACCAAGAGGATTTAACGCACAGTTATAAAGTATCTTATCCCATAAGACTTTATAAACATCCTTAGAAAAAGAAGCAGGAATGCCGGCATGTTTTATTGTGCAAACTACATCTAAAACTTCTTGGTCTTCTAATAGATTCTCCGGCTGTCCTATTCTTACATCATCTGCGTTTACGGTTATGTAAGCATGAAAAGGTTCAATTAATTTTGAGCCAAAAATCACTCTGCCAAGTAAAATTTTTGATTTGTTTATATATTTTGATGCTGTTTCATAGTTTCCATAGCCGTTTTGGGTCAATAGTATTTTGGTTTTTGGTTTTATAAGCGGAAGTATCTTTTTTATAGTTTCTTCTGTGTCAAAAGACTTAACGGCAACTATGATTAAATCAAAATCTATATCTTTTAAATCTTCTATGTTAGATGTTATTAGATCAAGCTTTGCTTTATGGTTGCCCCAAATTCCTTCAACTTGTAAAGTATTGTCTTTTAAAAACTCTACATGATGATCTTTTACTAAGCCGTAAACATTATGCTTTGATTCTTTTAAAAAGGTAGCAAATATTGTTCCAACAGCTCCAAGTCCTACGACAAGGATATTTTTCATATCAGTTCTAAAAATCTTGCTATCTCTTCTAAGTTTGGTGGAAGTTCTACTGGTTTTTCGCTTGCTTTTATTACTGTGTCCGGGTCTTTAAGTCCGTTTCCTGTAAGTGTGCAAGTGATAACTTCTCCACCTTTAAATAAACCTTTTTTAACAGATTTTATCACTCCTGCCACTGATGCAGCAGATGCCGGCTCACAGAATACACCTTCCGTTGATGCTACAAGTTTGTAAGCATATAAAATTTCATCATCAGAGACTGCGTCTATAAAACCACCACTTTCTTTTGCTGCTTGTAGTGCTGGCTGCCAGCTGTAAGGATTGCCTATCTTAATTGCTGTTGCTATTGTTTGTGGATTTTTTATAGGAAATCCTTTTACAATTGGTGCTGCTCCTTCCGCCTGCCATCCTATCATTCTTGGAAGTTTTTTAACCTTTCCAAGTTGATGGTATTCTTTATATCCTTTCCAGTATGCTGTAATGTTTCCTGCATTACCAACGGGTATAAAATGAAAGTCTGGTGCTTCTTCAAGGTAATCGCAAATTTCAAATGCTGCTGTTTTTTGTCCTTCTATTCTGTAAGGATTTACAGAGTTTACAACTTCAACAGGATATTTTTCTCCTATTTCTCTAACAATTTCTAAAGCATCGTCAAAATTTCCCATAACCGCTATTATTTTTGCTCCGTATACCATTGCTTGGGATAATTTTCCTATGGCAACGGCTCCTTTTGGAAGTAAAACGTATGCTCTCATTCCCGCTTTTGCTGCATAAGCTGCAGCAGATGCAGAAGTGTTTCCGGTAGATGCACAGATTACAGCTTCTTTTCCATTTTCTTTTGCTTTTGAAATTGCCATAGTCATTCCACGGTCTTTAAAAGAACCGGTTGGATTAAGTCCTTCATATTTTAAATAAATCTGTAAATTTAAGTTTGGTGCTATTTCTTTTGATAAATTATCAGCCTTTATAAGCGGTGTGTTTCCTTCATGAAGTGTTATGATTGGAGTATTTTCATTAACCGGTAGATACTGTCTGTATGCTTCTATGATTCCTTTCCATTTACAACCCAAGAAAAAATGCCTCCTTTATTTTTTAAGATTGTTATTAAGCTCTTTCATCAACTCTTCCGTTATTGGACCTTCTGGGCTTCTGCTAATAAACTGCTGAACTATTGGGTCTGGATGGTTTTTAATCTCCTCAGGCGTTCCGATAGCATAAATAACACCTTTATGAATCATAGCTATTCTATCTGCAATGCTAAAAGCACTTTCAAGGTCATGGGTAACTACGATAGAAGTAACTCCAAGCTCATCTCTAAGCTTTAAAATTAATTTATCAATCATTGCAGCAGTTACAGGGTCAAGTCCGGAAGATGGCTCATCATAGAGTATGATTTCTGGATTGTAAGAAATTGCCCGTGCAATGGAGACTCTTTTTCTCATACCACCTGATAACTGAGAAGGATATAAATTTTCTATATCTTTTAAACCAACCAGTGCAAGCTTTTCTTTTGCAAGGTTGTATATATCCTTTTCCGGCATTTTTGTATTTTCTAAGTAGTAAAAACCTACGTTTTCCCAAACTTTTAAACTATCAAACAGTGCTCCTTCTTGAAACAGATAGCCTATTTTCTTTCTAAATTCTATTAATTCAGTATCCTTTAAAGATGTGATATCAACGTTATCAATATAGATTTTTCCTGATGTGGGTTTTAAAAGTCCGATAATGTGTTTGATAACGGTACTTTTACCGCTACCACTACCACCCATAATAACAAAGACTTCAGACTTTTTAACATCAAATGATATATTCTTTAAAACTTCTCTATTTCCAAACTTTTTTGTAAGATTTTCAACCTTTATTTTCGTATCCATGCTAAACCTCATAAAAATTATAACATCATTTTTAAATAAAGTGAGAATGAGGGTGTTCCAAAATTTTTGTAAATTTACCTTTCCTTGCCATCTTAAGGACGAATTACGAAGGATCTCTTTTTTGATTTCTTGGCTTGAAAAGAAAAAACATGAGATTCTTCGCTTCGCTCAAAATGACAAATAAGGTAATTGTTAACATGCTTTCACTTTTTCTGTCATCGTATATTAAATATACCAAAAATTTTTAAACTTTAAGAGAATAAGTTTTATAATAATTACAGACATGGGAGAAAAAAGGAAGGACAGATCAAGTTTCTGTCATTGGTCTTTTAAGACCGTTCAGGATGTTTTAGACTG
>NZ_JAPYVU010000053.1 GCF_028276765.1 Sulfurihydrogenibium sp. | reverse complement strand
AATCCCTGGTGTCCATAGCGGTGGGGAAACACCCGGCTTCCATTCCGAACCCGGCAGTTAAGCCCACCAGCGCCCATGATACTGGCCGGGAGACCGGTCGGGAAAGTAGGTCGACGCCGGGGGGTTTTGATTAATTTGATATTTTTATTATAGAAAAATCCGACAAGAAATAATCAATTTTCAAATCACAAAATCTCTTTTTAATTGTTATATTTAAAACCCTGGTTGCCGTTTGATGATTTAAATTAATAAGTCTTTCTATTGAAAATCAAAGAAATCTAACCATTTTAATCTATTGTATAATAAGAGTGTTCCAAAATTCTCGCAAGTTTACCTTTCCGTGTCATCCTGAGGCTGAAGGCCGAAGAATCTAATCTTTTAAAAATAAGAAAAATGAGATTCTTCGCTAACACTCAGAATAACACCATTGGGTCGTTCTTTGTCATCCAGCAGCGAAGTGAAGGATCTCATGTTTTAATATGTTTTGAAAGGAAGGAAACAATAACAGGAGATTCTTCGCCGGCTGCAGAATGACGATGTGGTTTTTACAAGCAGCCTCAGCTTAAAAAAGAAAATGTGAATTTTGCACCATTGAGGGATAGAAGAAGTAAAAAGAACAAGTTGCAAGAAGGAAGGAAATGAGATTTTTGGAATGTGTAGTGATTTTAATATTTGGCGGTTTAATTAAAGCTTATGGCTTAAAAACTTTTGAATATTTTTTTAATAAAAATTCCTTACAATAAGATCCCTCCCACTAGAGGGAGGGCGGCGAAAGAAAATTATTTTCTCATAGATTTTTCAACTTCTTTTTCCATATGAGCAGATCTTTTTTCTACTTTTTCTTTCAATTCAGCAATATTTTTCTCAACTTCAGATAATTTAGCATTACATGCTGACGGACAGGAGCCTTTTAAAGAATTCAAAGCAGCTTCCAAGTCTGCAACTTTTTGAGATAGTCCAGCAGATGAATCATTTTTTAAGTTTGCCAATTCTTTAGAAAGAGATTCTACTCTGCTATTTATAGCATCAAGCTTTTGAAAAATAGGTGCAAACTTTTCATCAACATATTCTTTTGAAACATAATTACTTCTTGGCACATCTTTTCCTATTGGAGCATCATAACATCCACATTCTGAAGCTGCTAATTGAGCGTTTGCGAATGTAAACGATGCTACAATAGCTCCCATGCTCATTAATATATACTTTTTCATTTCTTTCCTCCTTAATTTGTTATACAGACTATGAAAATTATTTTCTCATAGATTTTTCAACTTCTTTTTCCATATGAGCAGATTGTTTTTCTACTTTTTCTTTTAATTCAGCAACATCTTTTTCTAAAGCAGAAATTTTTCCATTGCATGCTTCTGGGCATGTGTTTTTCATTTGATTAATTTGAGCTTCTAAGTCGTTAATTTTTGCTGCCAATGCTGCATTTCCAGATCCAGAAGATTTTAAAGCAGCCACTTCTCTTTCTAATGCTGATAATTTAGCATCTACAGAGTTAACTTTTTCAGCAACTCCGGCTACTTGTTGGTCTACATATTCTTTTGTTGCATAGTTTGCACTTGAACAGCTTGCTAATGCTACTGAACCTACTGCTAACGCTACTACGAATAACTTTTTCATCTTTAATACCTCCTGATAGAATTTTTATTTTATCTTATTAAATATAATTCATTTTATAACAGAAGTCAAATTAAAAATTTGTAATTTTTCAAAAGTTTATCAACCCCATTGCATTTCTAACATCCTTCATATTTTCTTTTGCAACTTCTTTAGCTTTTTCTGTTCCAGTTATAATTATCTTTTCAATATATCCAATATTTTCTTCATATTCTTTTCTTTTTTCTCTTATAGGAGATAAAAATTTATCTATATTCTCAAATAGAATTCTTTTACACTCTACACATCCTATTTCGGCATTTCTACATTTTGCTTGAATTTTATCTACTTCTTGCGAGTCTGTGAAATATTTATGATAAGAAAATACATTACAGATTTCCGGTCTTCCTGGGTCGGTTTTTTTAAGTCTTTGTGGGTCTGTTTTCATAGACAATATTTTTTTCTCAAGAGTTTCTCTCGGCTCGCTTAATGCTATTGTGTTATTGTAAGATTTAGACATTTTCCTGCCATCTGTTCCAAGAAGCTTTGATGATTCTGTTAATAAAGCTTGCGGTTCTTTAAATATAGGACTGTAAAGATTGTTAAATCTTCTTGCTATTTCTCTTGTTATTTCTATATGTGGCAGCTGGTCTTCTCCTACCGGAACTGCATCTGCATTATAGATTAAAATGTCGGCTGCCATTAAGATAGGATATCCAAAGAATCCGAATGTGTCTATATCTTTTCCAATATCTCCTTCTTTTATGTTGTGAACTATTTCATTTACTATCTCTTGTTTGATTTTTAAATCTGTTAAATCTTTCGTTAATCCCTCGTAATCTATATCTTTTTTGTGGTAAAAAGCTTTATATACAATCTCATGTAATTTGTCTTGGTCTATCTTTATGTTTTTTCCAAATAGAAAGTCTCTTATGTATTGAAAAATTAAATTAAATTTTAAATCTTTGTATGATGGGTTTAGTTCAAGCCAGCTTTTTGGTGTTATCATGCCAAAGAGTAATGCAAGCTCACTGTGTTCTTTAACTCCCGATTGGACAAAGATAGTGCTCTTCTCCGGATTAATACCGCAGGAAAGCCAGTCTATTACAAGGTCGTAAATATTTTGTTTTAAATCGGATGTTTCTTTATATTTATTTGTCAATGCATGCCAATCTGCAACAAAGAAAAAACATTCATTGCTATCTTGTAACTTTAGCCAGTTTTTTATAACGCCAAAGTAATGTCCTAAATGAAGCTTTCCTGTAGGACGCATACCGCTAACTATTCTCATAAATTGCCTCCTTTTATTTTTGTTATAATAATTCTAACCTAATTTAGGAGGAAATTATGATTAGAGGAAGAGTTTGGAAGTTTAAAGATGACGTTGATACAGACCAAATAATACCTGCAAGATATCTTGTGACTACAGACCCAAAAGAGCTTGCAAAACACGTAATGGAAGATGCAGACCCAACATTTCCATCAAAAGTAAAAGAAGGTGATATACTTGTTGCTGGTAAAAACTTTGGTTGTGGGTCTTCAAGAGAACATGCTCCTCTTGCCATCAAGGGTGCTGGAATTGCTGCAGTAGTAGCTGAATCTTTTGCAAGAATATTCTTTAGAAATGCTATTAACTTAGGCTTATTAATCATAGAATCTCCGGAAGCTGCAAGAGAGGCTGAGGAAGGAGATATTTTAGAGATTGATATTAACCAAGGTGTTATAAGAAATGTTACTAAAAATAAAGAGTATAAGATAAAACCTCTACCGGAAAATCTACAAGCTATTTTAAAAGCCGGCGGCTTGATGGAATACGCTAAGGAAAAAATAAAAAATGCTTCGTAAGATACTAACAGCAATCGACTTAACAGAAGATAGTAAGACTGTTTTAGAAGCCGGCTCTAAAATTGCCAAAGCTAAAAATGCAACAGTTTATATTGTTTACGTCTTAGAGCCGCCAAATGTTCCATTTTTTGATGAGCTTCCAACAGAAGAAAAAGAAGCTCTTTTAAATTTACAAAAAGTTTTAAAAGAAAAAGCAAAAGAGACTTTATCTGAATATAAACAAAAACTTGAAGCGGAAGGTTTATGTGTAGTTCCAATTATCTTACAAGGTCAAGTTGTTGAGTCTGTTTTGGAATTTTCAGAAAATAATGATGTTGATTTAATTATTGTAAAGTCTCATAAAAAGTCAGAGATTGAAGAAAAAGCCATAGGTAGCAACTCTTTAAGAATAGCATCAAGGTCTAAAATTCCGGTGCTTGTTATAAAAGAAGACAAAACTCAGTATAATCATATACTTGTTGCCTATGACTTTTTGCCTACTTCTGAAGAAGCGTTGAAATTTTCATTGGATTTAGCATCTATTTATAATTCAAAGATTACAGTAATTCATGTTGATAATGATTCACATTTTACTCACATAAAATCAGTTTATGAAAAAGTAAGGCAGCATAAGATTGAAAAATTACAAAAGCTAAAAGAAGAGTATCCATCGGTTGAAGTTGTATACAAAGAAGGTCTCCCGGAAAAGGAAATTTTAAAGTTTTCAGAAGAAAAAAACGTTGACCTTATAGTTACAGGTAAAAGAAAAGATAAAGGCGGAAAGTTGTCGTTTATAGGTTCTACATCTTATAAAATACTTAAAGGAGCAAAAACTGCTGTTTTAGTATTTAGGAGTAAATAATGAAAAAACTTTTATTGTCAGCGCTTGTTTTGTGTAATACTGCATTTGCAGGCATAAACATAAAACCGTCTTCAGAAAATCCATTATTTTATTATGGAATTTGCAAGATAGCTAAAGACAGGCATGATATAAAAACAGCCTACGAATTTTGTAGAGAAGCTGTTAAACGTATGCCTGACACACCTGCAGTCTATAGAGAAACAATTTTCCTTGCATACAGTCTTGGTAAAAAAGAAGAAGCTCTTGAATTGCTAAAAACTTACAAAGAAAAATTTAAAAACGACCCAGAAACTTATCTATTTTTATCATTCTTTTACAACGTAACGAAAAATCAAAAAGAAGCTTTATCTGTATTGGAAGAAGGATATAAAAAATTTCCAAACAATGAAAAAATAATTTCAGCTTTGATTGACCAATACATTGAAAATAAAAATTTAAACAAAGCAAAGGAGCTTTTAGAAAAGCTTGTTACAATAAAAAAAGATGACCCATCTATCTATTACAAAATAGCGAGAATATATCTTTTTGAGAACAACACACAAAAAGCAGAAGAGTATCTGAAAAAATCTTTACAAATTGACAAAAAATATAAACCATCATGGCAACTTCTTGGCGAGATTTACAGACAATCCGGCAATTACGATAAAGCGATAGAAATCTACAAAAACATACTAAAAGACGACCCTAATAATCTTGAAGCTTTAAACAGACTATTTCAGATTTACGTAGATAAAGATGACTTCAATAATGCTGCAGAAACCATAGATAAAATCATCAGACTCAATCCTAAAGACAACGACGCTATATTAAAGAAATTTTTACTTTACATAAAGTATGGTAAATCTAACGAAATTTTACAAGATTTAAAAAAATCTTCACAAGAAAATCCGGATAATCCATTCTTAAAATTTATGCTTGGAATGGCTTATGAAACATTGGAAGATTACCAAAATGCAAAAGCAATTTATGAAGAGTTATACAAACAACAGCCGGACAACCAAGAACTTATTGACAGACTTGTCAGTGTTTATTTAAACCTTAAAGAGTATGATAAAGCATTAGAAATTTTAAACAAACTTTACGTCCAAAACCCTAAGGATTATAAAATTCTTTTATCAATGGCTGATATAGAAGACAAGAAAGGAAATATAAAAAGAGCACTCGAGCTTGTTAAAGAAGCTGAAAGTATAGCACCGGATGACCCAACCGTTCATTTTATAAAGGCGATTTATCTTGATAAACTTGGAAATTGGCGAGAAGCCGAAAAATCCCTTTACAAATCCTTAGAGCTAAGACCAGATTACCCTGATGCTTTAAATTATCTTGGATACACTTACATAGACAGAGAAATAAACATAGACAAAGGTATTGAACTTGTAAAAAAAGCACTTGAGAAAATGCCGGATAGTCCTGCTTATTTAGATAGCCTTGGTTGGGGATACTACAAAAAAGGTAATTATGCTGAGGCTGAAAAGCTAATAAAAAAAGCACTTGAAAAAATGCAAGATGACCCAGTATTAAATGAGCATTATGCAGATATTTTACTAAAATTAAACAAAAAACAAGATGCTATAGAGTATTACAAAAAAGCTTTAGAGCTAATAGATAAAAAGGGCGAAGGAGAGCCAAATCAAAAAGAAAGAGTTTTAAAAAAGCTTAAAGATTTGAGGTGAGTAAGATGAAAAATTTAAAATTTCTATTTATTTTTCTATTTTCTACTTTATTTTTAAACTCTTGTTCTACGACTACGTTTCAACCTTTTTACTGTGAGAATAAATTTAAAGAGATAAAACAAAAAGATAATGCCATACCTGATAAATTTAGCTTTGCCGGTTCTGCGATGGTTTCTGGCTTGCCGGCATTAGTAAAAGGAGAATTTGGAGAAAATGAAAAAATGTATATATCATCTCCTTTTGGAAAAAATCTTTTGACAATAGAAAGAAAAGATGGCTCTTTATGTGTCAAAGCTTCCGGATTTGAATCTTGTAATTCTGGAGAGATTTTATCCTTAGTATCCCTTTATATACCACAAGCAAAACCATTGACAGATATAACTCTTTTAAAAAGTTTAATATCTAAAAAATTCAACATTCAAGAGAATGAAAAGTATGAATGCGATGGCAATAAATTGAAGATAATCAGACCAGAGTATACGCTTGTTTATGAAGAAGGAAATTTAAGAAAGATAATCTATAAAGATTATACAGTTGAGTATGGTTTAAACAATGAAATTCAGCTTACAAATAACGGCAGCGTTTTAATGAAGCTTAATATATCAAATTTGAACTTTGCTAAATAGGAATTAGCTGTAAACTTTTTGATAGTAGAAGGCTCTTTGAATGTTTCCAAGAGTTTTGACTTTACTGAAGGAAAAAGGAACAAGCTCTGATGTAAAATATTTATCTCTTGCTTTAAGACAGCTTCAGTAAATATTGCATTTGACTATTGTCAAACTTACAAAAAATGAGTATTTAGCAATTCCATAGCTTCTAAAAACAATAAAAATTTTAAAGTTGTTAAATGAAAGGTAAGCAGAGAAATGATAAATATATAGACATTTACAGGAGGTTATAAGGTTGAGAGATATTCAAGAGTTAAAAGAAATAGCAAGAGAGCTTAGAATTGATATTATTACAATGGTGTACAACGCCCAGTCTGGACATCCGGGTGGGTCTTTGTCTGCCATCGATATTTTAACTGTTTTATATTTTGGTGGATTTTTAAGATACGACCCAAAAAATCCTTGGTGGGAAGATAGAGATAGATTCATCCTTTCTAAAGGACATGCATCACCTGCTTTATACTCAGTGTTGGCAAAAGCTGGGTATATACCAAAAGAAGAATTGTCTACTTACAGAAAAACAAAGGGATTTGCTCCGGATGGATATAGTAGATTGCAAGGTCATCCTGCATGGCAAGGAAATAGACACGGCGTTCCAGGAGCAGAAGCTTCAACAGGTTCCTTAGGTCAAGGGTTGTCGGTAGCAATTGGTCAAGCTCTTTCTGGAAGACTTGCAAATAAGGATTATAAAGTTTATGTAATGCTTGGGGATGGAGAAGTCCAGGAAGGTATGACATGGGAAGCTGCAATGTTTGCAGGACATCATAAGTTAGATAATCTAATAGCAATTCTTGATAATAATAATCTTCAAATTGATGGAGATATAAGACATATCATAAACATTCATCCACTAAAAGAAAAGTATGAAGCTTTTGGCTGGCATGTGATAGAGATTGACGGACATGATTATCAGCAGATAATAGATGCCTTTACTCAAGCAAATCAAATAAAAGGAAAGCCAACCATGATTGTAGCTCATACAGTTAAAGGTAAAGGCGTATCGTTTATGGAGAATAACTTTAAGTGGCACGGCGTTGCACCAAGTAAAGAAGAGTATGAGAAAGCAATCCAAGAATTAACATCCGGAGGTGTGTAAGTTTGATGGCTGAAAAAATTGATATAAATAAATTGCCTAAAAAAGCATTAAGAGATACATACGGAGAAGTCTTAGTTGAGCTTGGAAAGATAGACCCGGAAATGGTTGTTTTAGACGCAGATTTATCAGAATCTACAAGGACCCATAAATTTCATGTTGCTTATCCGGATAGATTTTTCAATGCCGGAATTGCAGAACAAAACTTGATTGGTATAGCTGCAGGACTTGCTTATACCGGCAGGACTGTTTACGCATCTTCATTTGCTATATTTTTAACCGGAAGACCTTGGGAGATAATCAGACAACAAATAGCTTACAATAAACTAAACATTAAGCTTGTAGCTTCTCATGGTGGTGTTTCTGTAGGTCAAGATGGAGCTTCTCATCAAATGAATGAAGATATATCATTAATGAGAACGCTGCCAAATATGAACGTAATCGTTCCTGCAGATAGCGTTGAGATGGAAAAGGTTCTTAAAAAAGTACATTGGATTAAAGAGCCGTTTTATATAAGAATGGGAAGGGAAAAATTCCCGGTAATATTACCTGAAAACTACGAGTTTGAAATTGGTAAAGGATATGTATTAAAAGAAGGTAAAGATGTATCTGTTATAGCCTGCGGTGTGATGGTTTCTATGGCTTTACAAGCTGCTTACGAGCTTGAAGATGAAGGTATAGACGTAGAAGTTATAAACATGTCTTCTATAAAACCTATTGATAAAGATTTAATCATACAAACCGCTAAAAAAACAGGTGCAGTGGTTACATCAGAAGAGCATTCTATAATCGGCGGTCTTGGAAGTGCAGTAGCAGAAGTTTTAGCAGAAAATTATCCAACTATCCTTGTAAGACATGGTGTTGAAGATAGATTTGGCATATCCGGTCCGGCTTGGGAAGTAATGGAAGAGCTTGGCTTATCTGTACCGGGTTTGAAGAAAAAGATAAAAGAAGCTTTAACTAAAAAAGTAAGATGATTGTTAAAATCTGTGGCATAACACTGCCAAGTCAAGCAAAAGAAATATCAGAGTATGGAGCAGATTATATAGGTGTTATAACCTATCCAAAAAGTCCAAGATATGTTGACGTTGAAAGAATTAAAAAAATAAAAGAAAATCTAAAAAATAGCAAGCTTGTGGCGGTTGTTGTAAATCCAAGCTTAGAGCAGGCTTTAGAACTTTTAAACATAGCTGATTTTATTCAGTTTCATGGAGATGAAGATTTAGAATTTGTTAAAAAATTTCCGAAAGATAAAGTTATAAAGGCAATCAGAGTTAAAGATGAATCAGACTTAGAAAAAATAAAGACGTTTAAAAATGAAGATATTACAGTTTTGGTTGATGCGTTTAAAGAAGGTGTTTATGGTGGGACGGGGGAGATGATAGATTTAAATCTCTTAAAAAAGATTACAGATATGTATGACAAAGTAATCATCTCCGGCGGTCTGTCTGAAAACAATCTTAAAGAGATTTTAAACCATGTAAAACCTTATGGAGTTGATGCATCATCAAAGTTAGAAGCATCTCCGGGCGTTAAAGACTTAGATAAAGTTAAAAAATTTATAGACATTGCGAAAAGCAGATGAGCCAGTTTATAAAAAATATAAAACCTATATGGGAAGAAAAAACAGCTCCGGTTGTAGATTTTCTGTATAGATTAAACATAACTCCAAACTTTCTAACCATCTGTGGTTTGATTTTAATTTTTATTGGAAGTTATTTTATCTATCTAAATTACCTGTTTATTGCAGGGATTTTTATTCTTTTTGGAAATATTTTTGATGCTCTTGATGGCTACCTTGCAAGAAAGTATAATCAAACTTCAACTTTTGGAGCTTTTTTGGATTCTGTCGTAGATAGATACTCTGATGTGGTTCCAATTTTTGCTTTGATTTATCTGTATAAGGATGATGATTTGTTTTTTTTGATTGGTGCAGTGGCTATAATCGGCTCATTTATGACAAGCTACACAAGGGCAAGATGTGAAGGTCTTGGATATGAATGTAAAATAGGTGCTTTTGAAAGACCGGAAAGGTCAATATTTTTAATCATTGGACTTTTATCCGGATTGGTTTTTTACAGCATTCTTTTAATAGCCATCGGCTCAAACTTTACAGCATTCCAAAGAATTTTTTATTTTTATAAAGAAAGTTCTAAGCTTTGACTATATAGTGTATAGAAAATGTTCTAAAAATCAATGTTGTCATTCTGCAGCCGGCGAAGAATCTCATGTTTTTCTTTTTGTTTATTGTGTAAAGAGGTTATTCTTCTGTAAAGTTGCTATTGATTTTGACTTAATGTGTTGTTTAAGCCATTATCATTCTTTTAAACCCGTCTCACATCTCACGTCTCACGTTTCACCTTACAAAACCCACACGGTTCAGATGGAACCAAGTGAAGCAAAGGGAATGGAAATAAAATTTTCCCCTTTATAACCCACACGGTTCAGATGTAACGTTTAGCTTAGGCTTTGGAGGTTCTTTCTTTTCTTCCTTTATAACCCACACGGTTCAGATGGAACTTATGATCAGATTGAATATGAGTTGGAAAAGATGGACTTTATAACCCACACGGTTCAGATGGAACAATACCACGCACTAAACCCAATAACTCCTGCGGTTGACTTTATAACCCACACGGTTCAGATGTAACTCATTTTCTCTCTCAAGCTTGAACATATAGTCTAACACTTTATAACCCACACGGTTCAGATGTAACCATTCTTATTCCAGGGAACAAAAGATACATAGAAGTCTTTATAACCCACACGGTTCAGATGTAACTAATTTTTGTCAATTTGAAGGTGTCTTTTCAACAATCTTTATAACCCACACGGTTCAGATGTAACTACTCAGTTTTTTCTTTCAGCTAATATTCAGCAAGACTTTATAACCCACACGGTTCAGATGTAACAGAGACGTTCCGAGAATAAGAGATTATACGATTGATCTTTATAACCCACACGGTTCAGATGTAACTCACTTCTGAAAAAGTAAAAAACATAAACGACCTGGCTTTATAACCCACACGGTTCAGATGTAACAATTAATAAGAAGGAAGGAAAAGTTTGCCTTATTTTCTTTATAACCCACACGGTTCAGATGTAACGAAAACAAGAATTTCCTAAAAAACGAATACTAAAAACTTTATAACCCACACGGTTCAGATGTAACAAGTATTGTATCATGTTCTGGGTCTATTCGACCCAGCTTTATAACCCACACGGTTCAGATGTAACCCGTTAACTTTTAACTCAAAAATAAAATCGCTTTTAACTTACTCTATCAATATTCTGATAATCATTATACCAAACTTTTAAAAAA
>NZ_JAPYVU010000052.1 GCF_028276765.1 Sulfurihydrogenibium sp. | reverse complement strand
GTTCCATCTGAACCGTGTGGGTTATAAAGTCTTGCAAACCCTCTGTATTCTCTTGTCCTAATAAGGTTCCATCTGAACCGTGTGGGTTATGTAAAAGGTGAAACGTGAGACGTGAGATGTGAGACGTTAAATCCACACTGTCATTTTGCAGCCGTGCGAAGAATCCCATGTTTTTCTTTTCAAGTCCAAAAATCAAAAAAGAGATACTTTAGCTTACAGCTTCAGAATTACACTGGAAAGGCAAGTTTACGAGAATTTTGGAACACTCTCATAATTTTGCATCTGGATTGAAAACTTTTTATTAAACAATTGTAAAATTTCATAAGAAGCTACTTTAAAAGCAGGTATAGGTTTTTTTCCATGTCTTTAAATTATCTCTCTTTGTTAGATTGGATATGTTTTATAAAGCTTAGATATTTAGATTTAAACCTACTACATAAACCATCTAATTTTTCTAATCCATCTTCATAATCAAACTGTTTTCTTTTATGTTTTTCAGTTCTTTGTTAAATGTTTGCGAATCTTCTTTATCCATCTGATTTCTAACGTTTCTTTGCAAAAGGGACTAAACATAGATGATGGTCTGTGTAAGGAAATAGTGTTTCTATGACTTTTGATATTCCAGGGAAATCATCACTTACTATAAGCATTACCGACCATTTGATGAAAATTTTTGTACTTGACATTTAACATAAAACATCCTGAGGCTGTAAGCCAAAAGATCTTCGGTTTTAAAGAAAATAAAGTAATTCATGAATTGCTATTACAGTAGATAAGCAAGAGATGTGAAGGGAAGTTTATTGATAGCTTTAGAATGACGATGCGAATTTCTGTAAGCGTTCTTACTTAATGATATCTAAGATTTCAGAATCATCTAAAATTGCAGATTTGTAGAAGACTAAGATGAAGTAATCATTAATTTGTCTAACAATTATAAATTCATAACCGGTTCTTAAATTCAAATAGTCATTTACATAAGTTTTTGGAGCTAAATTAAAATCATCTAATACTGCTTCGTCAAAATTTAACAATCCTTTTTTTTGCTTCTCTTTTGTGTTTATGTTAAACAAAACTATACCATTACAGTTTAGATTTTCGTACAATTCTTTAATAAAGATTTCTGGGTCTAATTTACCAGATTTGAACATTCTTACTGCTGTGCTTAAGTCATAAAATTTTCTATAAAATTCAGATTTATCATTACATTTAAGGTTTTCTATATACAGATTTTTTGCAAGATTATTAATCTCTTCCTTTTGCTTTTCAAGTAGATTCTTGTCTAAAAAGTATTTCAAAAGTATCAGCCAAAATCCTAAGGTTATAAAAATATAAGTAAAATCAGAAAAGCCAGACAGGTATATAGCTACTCCAAAAATAGATATTGTATATAGAGTCATGAATACAAGGTCTATTAAATTTTCAGCAAAGAAAATAAAAGTTATGAAAAATAAAGAAAAATAAATATTCCCGGTCGTATACATGAAATAATTAATAAGCAAAACATCGAATAAAAATAGAAGATGTTTTAAAAATTTATGACTATGTAAAGGATAAAGAACCAACATACCAACAAAATAAGCTATGGACAGTAAAGTCAAAGGTATTTTAAAGTCAAAATTATAAAGCTGAACATAAACTATTATTGATAAAGCTAAGATGAATCTTGTTAAGACTTGAAGTAATGAAGTGTTGCTACTCATTCAAAAATTTTCTTTGAAATCAAATTTATTGTAAAAACTGCCTTATTTTTAAATTCTTCAGAGAAGAAATTTTTATCCAAAATTTTATAAAATTTATTTGGGTAGGGTTTTAGCCATAAAGTGTTAATGTCTTCAAAATTAAAGTTAAAATCTTTGTCTATGATTAATGATATATCTAATCCATTATTTTTTATCAATCTCTCTAACCTTTTAATCAAACTTTTATTTATATTGTTAACTGCTAACTTTTCATTCCCTACGCCAGCGTTGTTTAGCAAAAAGAGCAGTAAAATATCATCTTTTTTTAGCTTTTTTAAATTTTCTATTAAGCACTGAAAATCATTGTTAAAGTTTATAAAAAATCGGGTACGAAATCCTTTTGGATACCCGACTTTCATATATCTATCTAAAATCTCTTTAAAGACGATATACGTTGAAAAATCTGAAAGTTTTTCTAAATTTTCAATGCTTAAATAATATATGAAAAACTTATCACCGTAGCCTATATCAAAAAAAATGCAGCTGTTGTTATTTTCATTAACAACATTCAGTTTTAAATTAGGATACTTTCTTAAATCTCTTTGAATAATTTTTTCTATCTTTTTCAATCTATCTCAATAATCCAGTGTTTATATCTTTCGTTTTTACCTCTTACTGCATCAAAATATATATCTTTAATCATCTTCGTTATTTTTCCGACTTTACCATCTGCTATTGGCTTGCCATCTATCTCAATTACTGGAGAAATCTGGGCTCCTGTTCCACAGAAGAATACTTCGTCAGCCACGTAAAGCTCTGTTCTTGAAATGCTTCTTTCTACAACAGGTATGTTTAAATCTCTTGCTATTTCCATAACTGCATTTCTTGTTATTCCTTCTAAAATATCATCACTCACCGGCGGGGTTATAAGCTTTCCGTTTCTAACGATGAAAATATTTTCTGCACTGCCTTCAGAAACATAACCATCTTTATTTAATACGATTGCCTCTTCTGCTCCGGCTAATAATGCCTCTGTTTTTGCCATTGCTGAGTTTACATAAGCACCCGTAACCTTTAATCTTGGTGGAATCATATTGTCACTTACTCTTATCCAAGAAGAAACCTTAGCCTTAATTCCTTTATCTGTGTCTATATAATCTCCAAGAGGTAACGTATAAATTGCAATTTTTGCGGTGTATCCAATTAATTTTGGTCCAATCGCCAAATCAGAGAAATACACAATCGGTCTTATATAAACATCTTCTTTATGATTATTAATTTTAACCAACTGTGCTGTTATGTCTACAAGCTGTTCTATCGTTTCTTCAATACTCATGTTTAATATTTTCATGTTTTTAAAAAGTCTTTCATAGTGTTCTTTAAAAAATAAGCCGTACATTTTATCGTTTTCTTTGTTGTAATAAGCCCTAATTCCTTCAAATACTGCTGTTCCATAGTGGAAAGAGTTGGTTTTTATGCTGATTTTTGCTTCTTCTTCCGGGACGAATTTGTTCTCAAAATATACTATTGCCATATATTATATTTCCTCCAACTTTTTTATTAAAAAATTTTATCATTTTATACAGAAGCTTGCAATTTAAATAAAAAAAATGATAGAATATTAGAATTAATTCTTATTTTAAGGAGGATGAAAGGTTAATGGCAACAGTAATAGTAGAAGGCGATATTGAGAAGGCATTGAAAAAATTCAGAAAAATAATTGAAAAAGAAGGTATTCTCACAGAATGTAAAAGAAGGGAGTTTTATGAAAAGCCATCTGTAAAAAGAAAAAGAAAAGAAAGAGCTGCAAGAAAAAGATTAATTAAAGCATTAAAGAAAAAAGGATTGTTATAATATGGCTGCAGAGCTTTTTAATAAGCTTCAAGAAGAGATGAAAGCCGCAATGAAAAGCGGCGATAAGGAGAAGTTATCAACAATCAGAATGCTAATCTCTGAAATCAAAAAAGTTCAAATCGATTCAAAAAAAGAGCTTACTGACGAAGAGATAATTTCTATACTTCAAAAATACATAAAGCAAAGAAAAGAAGCATACACACAGTATGAACAAGCCGGCAGAAAAGACTTAGCAGAAAAAGAATTAAAGGAAATAGAGATAGTTCAGCAATTCTTACCACCGCCATTATCAGAAGAAGAGCTAATAAAAATAGTTGAAGAGACAATTCAGGAAGTTGGTGCTTCTTCTATAAAAGATATGGGGAAAGTGGTCAAAGCGGTTATGGATAAAGTAAAGGGAAGGGCAGAAGGTTCTGTAATTAGCAAGATAGTTAAAGAAAAATTAAGTTAAAAACTATTTTTGACGAAATATTCATTATGGTTGATTTAATTTTATTGCTGATTTTTACTTATTTGATATTTAATGGTTTTTACAGAGGTTTTTTTAATATTTTCTTGAAAATTCTTGGATTTGGTTTAGGAGTTTTTTTAGGATATTTGTTCTATAAACCTCTTAGCATCTTCTTTAGTAAAGTTTTCTCAGGAAATATATTGATTATTGATTTCATGGCTTTTTCTTTCATAGTTTTGCTTACCTTAGGACTAAGCATCATTGTTGATAGTTTGCTTAAAAAAAGACTCTATACTATCAAATATGTAAAACTTACAGATAGAATACTTGGTGGATTACTTGCTATTGGTATTTTTAGTTTTTCTTTATTCATAATCTCAGAAATAAAAAACAAAAATAAAATCTTAAACACTCTCCTTTCAAATTCAAAACTTGTCTCTACATTTGAAAGGGTTAAACAGTCAAATTCTAATTGAATCTATCTTCTTATTGACTTAGATTTATTTTAAAGCCTTTAAGGAGTAGAGGATGTTCTAAAATTCCTGCAAGTTGTATAATATGCGTAAAATGAGTTTACTTTCGTCCGTCATCCTTGATGACTTTAGTCCGAAAGATTTTTTTAAAGAAGATAAGTTAGTGAATAAGTGAGAGTGAAAAGGCGGAAATTCTTCGCTCGGCTGCATAATGACGATGTTGATTTTTGCAAGGAGTCACTAAAAGGAGTATCTATGAACGTTATAATTTATGGTTCTGATGGTTTTGTTGGTAGGTATATAGTTAGAAATCTGTACAATAAAGTTAATCTTATTTTGCCTGCAAGAAATATAAAAAAAATTCAAGAAGTATTTAAAGATTTACCCTTAATAAATTATGTTCAAATAAACGATAATAACATTCAAGAGCCTATCTATAGATTTAAACCGGGCATAGTAATCAATCTCATCGGAATACTCACAGAAACAAGCAATCAAACATTT
This sequence comes from Sulfurihydrogenibium sp., assembly GCF_028276765.1. Taxonomy (NCBI): domain Bacteria; kingdom Pseudomonadati; phylum Aquificota; class Aquificia; order Aquificales; family Hydrogenothermaceae; genus Sulfurihydrogenibium; species Sulfurihydrogenibium sp. The sequence continues at coordinate 6,262 of NZ_JAPYVU010000052.1, read as the reverse complement.
GAAAAGGTTCATTTTGAAATAACAAAGAGCTTAGTAGATGCAAGTAAAGCCGTCGGGGTTAAGAAATTCGTTCAGATGTCAGCCCTTGGTGCTGATATTGATTCTAAAAGCAGATATCTAAAAACCAAGGCAATGGCTGAAGAGTATATTATAAAATCTGGATTGAATTATGTCATTTTTAGACCTTCTATTATTATTGGAAGAGAGCAGAAACTGTTCGAAGATTTTAGATTCTACAGCAAGATAACCCCAATATTTATGGCTCCTTATGATGCAAAAGTGCAACCTGTAAGCGTTTTAGATGTTGCAGATTGTTTTGAAAAGGCTGTTATTTTTGATATAAAAAATGAAATTTTTGAGCTTTGCGGTAATGAAGTTATAAATTATGTTGAACTTTTTAAATTTGCCTTAGATTTTATAGGTGTCAAAAGAGTTGTTATGCCTGTGCCAAAGAAAACATTTAAACTACTTTTACCAATATTCTCTTTGATGTCTAAACCCATCATGACTTTAGACCAATATTACATGCTTGAAAAGGACAATGTCTGTAGTGGAAGATATAAAGGTGTTAAAGACTTATTAGGTTTTATAAGAGATTGGAGGAAGAATTTTTAATATATATTTAGTGAGACTGTTCCAATAATCCACACTGTCATTCTACAGCCGGCAAAGAATCTTGACCTTAAAGATGTCATTCTGAGCGTTAGCGAAGAATCTCCTGGTTTATTGAATTTCTCATCTGACGTATTTTTCATTAAAACATTCAAATATCTTAATATTTACAAAAAACCCTATTAAGTTAGTGTTTGACAACTTAATATTTTTTGTATTGAATATATGCAAATATATTTTTGTAGGAGGTTAGTATTATGAGAAAAGTTTTAGCGTCAGCTGCAATTCTTGCAGTAGCAGGGTCTGCAATGGCAACAAACGGAGATAACATGATAGGTGTTACTCCAGCATCCGAAGCAATGGGTGGTCTTGGCGTTGGTATGCCAATTGGCTCTGTTGATTCAATCTTTAGAAACCCAGCATGGATGAACTCAGAAAAAGGCTTTACTGTAAGCTTTGGTGGTATTTTATTTATGCCAGATGTAAAAGCAAGATATAACGGAACAGACCCTTATGGCAATAATCCTCGTGATACTGGTTATGTTTCTTCAAGAGCAAACTTCTTTACTGTTCCAGAGATAGGAATTACAAACAGAATAAATGATCAAGTGGTTGTCGGTATTGCTGCATATGGTGTTTCTGGTATGGGTGTAGATTATAGAGATAAAGACGGATATTTATCTAATATGCATACGACTTTACAGTTTATGAGAATCATTCCAGCAGTTTCTTATCAAGTGAATCCTAATTTATCAGTTGGTGTAGGACTTGATTTAGCATGGGGCTCTCTTGATATGGGCGCTACAATGCCAGATGGTATTGGTGGATATTATAACGCTGGTGGCGGTCAATCATCTTCTTATGGTGTAGGTGCACAATTAGGTATAGGTTATAAAGTTGGGGATTTAACTGTAGGTTTTAACTATCAATCTCCTGTTTCTATGAAATATAAGCATGTATTTAAAACTAACCCTAATGGCTCATATGAAGACCTAAAATTACAACAACCTCAAGAAGTTGCAGCCGGTATTGGTTATAGAGTATTACCAAACTTAAAAGTTGGATTAGATTTAAGATGGATCAACTGGTCTAAAGCAGATGGTTATAAACAATTTAAATGGAAAGACCAAACCGTGATAGCAGTTGGTGGTGAGTATCAAGTAACTCCAGCATTAAAATTAAGAGCTGGTTATAACTATGGTAAATCTCCAATCAGAAGCTATTCAGGGTTAGATGTTATGACGCCAAAAAATAATATACCTAATTTTAATCCTCCAAAGCCGTTCACAGACTTTCAAGTTCAATGGTTCAATTTAATTGGCTTTCCAGCAATTACAGAGCATCACATTACTCTGGGTGGAAGTTACCAATTTACAAAAAACTTTGCAGTTGATTTAGCATATGTACATGCATTTGAGAAAAAGGTTGAATCAACTGGAAATATGGGTGGTGGATTACCTCTTGTTGGAGCTAAAAACTCACAAAATGAAATTGGTATAGCTTTAAGATGGTCGTTCTAAGGCATTGGAGGTAATAGTTATGAATAAATTAGCAGTTTTAGGGACGGTTTTGTCCCTTTCTTTTTCAAGCTTTGCAGCAGAACCCTGGATGAGTCCAAAGTGGACAGAACAGTTTTGTGAGTATTGGAACAAAAATATGCAAACGGTCATGGCAGAATGGGCAGAATTCAACTTAAATAAACAAAAAGGTTATAAAACAATCCAATTTTACAGAGAAGATTGTAATCCACCTAAAAAGGTTGAAGTCAGAATTAAGTATGAAGACGGAAAAGCAGTATGTATTTATGGCGGTGAAGCTAAGGACCCAAATCCAGAGTTTGTTATGCACGCAACAGATGAAAACTGGAAGTCTTTAGCAAAAGGCGAATTTGGATTTATGGGAATGGGTATTATGAAAAAGATGACATTCCAAGGTTCTAAAGTTGAAGCAATGAAATTCATGGAACCTTTCAAAACTTTTTTAATCGGTCTTGGAAAAGTTCCTCATACAGATGCTTGCCCATAATATCTTTAAAAATATCCCGAGGCTTTAAAAGGTCTCGGGAGTCTAAATTTTCATTAACTAAGCTTGTTGGGGCGACAGGTAAGAATCTGTCTTTTAATCGATTTTTCAAATTCAAACAAAGAGTGTTTCAAAATTCTTGAAAGCTTAACTTTACGTCATTTTGAGGCCCGAAGGCCGAAGGATCTCATTTTTAAATTTTATAAAAACCGCTAATTTCTTACCCCAAGGTATTAAAAATATTTTACTCTTCTGAAATATCTATTTCTAAATCTTTAATCTTTTTAGAGATTGTGTTTCTGTGAAGTCCTAAATATTTAGATGCTAAAGATATATTTCCTTCTGTGAATTTTAATGTTTCTTTTATCAATATATATTCTGCTTCTTCTATTAGTTTTATGTAAATGTTTTTTCTTTTTCTTGTGAGTAGTTTTCTTACTTCAGTTAAAAATCCACTTCTCCAATCTCCTGTTTGCTCTTCTTCTCCTTTTATGTTTGCCGGCAGTAGGTCTGGTGTGATTGGTCTTTCTCTGTACATTGCAATAAGCTTAAATACAAGATTTTTCAATTCTCTAACATTACCAGGCCATGAGTAATTTACTAAAAATTTAATTGATTCTTGCGTAAATCCGCCAGATTTTAGGTTATATCTTTCTAATGCTTGTTTGGTAAAAAGCTCAACGAGTTCTGGTATATCTTCCTTCCTTTCTCTAAGTGGTGGAAGTTTAATCTCAATCACAGAAAGTCTATAAAATAAGTCTTCTCTAAATTTTCCTTCCGCTACAAGTTTAATTAGATCTTTGTTGGTTGCTGCAATTACTCTAACATCAATTTTATAAGACTTTTTACTTCCTATTGGTGTAATTTCCATCTCTTGCAATACTCTTAAAAGCTTAGCTTGTGCTTCTAATGGCATTTCTCCGATTTCATCTAAAAAGATTGTTCCGCCGTTTGCCTGCAGAAATTTTCCTTCCTTGCTTTTATCAGCTCCTGTGAAAGCCCCTTTTTCGTAGCCAAACAGTTCACTTTCTATAAGTCCTATTGGAATAGATGCCATGTTTAAAGCTATAAAAGGTTTGTCTGCCCTGTTTGAATGTTTATGAATAAGATTTGCTATTACTTCTTTACCTGTTCCACTTTCTCCGCTTATTATTACCGGGTCGTTAGAAACAGCAGCTCTACCAGCAAGCTTAAAAATTTCTCTCATAGCAGGGCTTTTTCCGATAATCTCTTGCGATGGAACTTCTGAAACTACTTTTGCTTTTAAGCACTCTTTTATCTCATTTATTACCTGCTTTATCCTTTCTATATCAAACGGTTTTGTGATGTAGTCATAGGCTCCATGCTTCATTGCTTCAATTAAATATTTATACTCAGAATGACCGGAGATGATTACAACGTACGGATGGTCTTCCAACGTGCTTATTTTCTTCAGCAGCTCAAGTCCATTAGAACCTTTTAAACCAATATCTAAAAATATAAAATCTGGTTTATACTGTGATATTACGTGTAAATCTTTTGGTGCTTCTTCAAATTCGTATGCTTCGACGTTTTCTTTATGTAAGATTCTTTTTAGTACATTTCTTGTGGTTTTTTCATCTTCAAAGATTAAAGCTTTTAGCATTTTTCCTCACTCAATGGGTAAGATTATTTCAAAGGTTGAATTGCCTATATATCTTAGTATACCTTTATGCTGTTTTACAATTTTGTATGACCTTGCAAGTCCAACACCTGTTCCAAACTCTTTTGTTGTATAAAATGGAATAAAAAGTTTATCTAACATGTCTTCAGGAATCCCTTGACCTGAGTCTTTTATCTTTATAGATATTTTATTCCTTTTTGGTGAGTAAATCTCATCAAAAGAAATTCCAGTCTCTACTTCTACCTTTCCTTTAAAATTGATAGCTTCAAGAGCATTTTTTATAAGATTTTCTATAACATTTAGTATTTGATTTTTATCTATTTTTATTTCCGGTAAACTTGGGTCGTATTTTCTCACAAACTCAACGTCTGGATAAATTTTGCTGAATTTTACTATTACATTATCTATCAGCTTATGTATGTTTTCTTTTGAGAGGTTTAACTTTTCCGGTTTGTTTAAGTATGCTATTTGATTTATAAACTCTTCAATTCTTTTTATTTCATACAGTATATCATCTAATAGCTCTGTTTCTCCCGGATTGTCTTTTAGATATTGGGCTGCTGCTTTTATTCCGGTAATGGGTCCTTTCATATCATGGAAAAGTTCTGAAAGCATTTTAGAAAAAGCGTATAAAGTTCCTTCTCTTTTTGATTCTTCTTCAAGCTTGTAAAATCTTGTGATATCTCTTAACAATAGTATGACTTTATCATTTTCGTATGGAAAGATGTCGATCAAAAATTTGTACTCATCTATCTCTTTATATAGATTTTTAACCGGGATACCTTCTTTTACATACTTTAAGTTGATAATATCTGATAAAAGCTTATTTAGCCTTCTGCCAAGAATAGACCGATAGTTTTCAAACTCTTGATTTGAGTATAAAATCTTTCCGCTAAAATCTAAAACTGTTATCGGCTCTAAGATACTTTCTAAAATTTCTTTTTCAAACATTTAGCTCCTGGCATATACTTAAAATTTTAAGCACTGAATGATTGCTTTTTAACTCTTTGCCAGATTCTGCTATGTTTCTTAATATAAAACCGATTGCTGTTTTATCTTTGATATTAACAGAAGTTATAAATCCAACCGGTTTGTCGTTTAGAAGTACTTTTTCATTTTCATCTAATACATTATCAAAGCTAAATTTTACCATAACTCTTGGTGGCTTACCTCTAAAATACACTCTTGCTATAGCTTCCTGCCCTACATAACATCCTTTATTTAAACTTATGGCATATTTCCAAATATTAGTTTCAAGGGGAAGAACTTTTTCTGCTAACTCTTTTCCAATTTTTGGAATACAGTTGTTTATTCTCAAATTTTCAAACTCTTCTTCATCTATTTTTAAATTTGTTGGCAGGTTTGATTTAATAGATTCAAGGTTACCGAATATATCAAAGCCTTTTTGTCCTAATCTTAAAGGATTATTTGCTATGTAAATATCTCCTGATTTTAGATATTTAAATTTCTCTGGTGCTTCTTTAAATGTTTGCTGTATAAACTTTTCGCTATCTTCTCCAAATATGTAAATATGCTCAAACTCTAAAACTCCAAAAAAGACCTGATAAGAAAGTTTAAGCTGTTTCAACTTGTTTAATACTTCATCTCTATCAAATTCAAAGTCAAGAATATAGTTTTCGTTGTCTTTAAAAACATAAAAATCCCAAATAGGAGAGCCTTTATGGTCTAACATAAGGTTGTAATTAAATTCTTTGTCATTAAGCTGGGCTATATTGTTTGTTAAAATACCTTGCAAAAAAGCTGTATGCTCTTCTTTAATACCTTTAAGATTTAACTTTGACTGTTTACCTTTAACCAAAATTTTATTTCTTTTTAGCTTTATCCAATTCATATTTTGTCCTGGTCAACCAAACTGTACAAAACTGTATAAAAGTGTAAAAAAGTGTATCAGCTTGCACAGTTTGGGTCAGGGTATTTGTATTCCGCCATTTCAGACACTTCCGACCCTGACAGGCGGTATTTTGG
>NZ_JAPYVU010000051.1 GCF_028276765.1 Sulfurihydrogenibium sp. | reverse complement strand
CCGCAAGTTGAAGTTTTTTGCAGCAAACCTCGATATACAGAAAATATATTATTATATTTTATCCTTTAACATCCCATCACAAGCCAACCGCTGAAAACCACAAACTCAGAAGCTCGCTGCAAATACCGCTCCTTAACTTCCTGATCTTAAAAAATTTTAAAATAAAAAATTACAAATTTTCAAAAAATTAAGCATTAAAGAATTCAAAATTAAAAAGTCTATTTCAACAAACACTTACAACTGCTTTTTAAAAAATTCCTTCTAAACCATCACTACACAAACTTAAATCAAACATCAAAAAATAAAATCACATTACCAATACCTTAGCTTCACTGACTGCTAAGTCATCTCACTAAGTCATCAAAAAATCAAATAAAAATTACTAAATTATTGATAAACCAATATTTAACGTCTCACATCTCACGTCTCACGTTTCACGTAAAACAAGCTTGTGTGGGCTAACCTATTCAATTGCCAAGGTACAGTTAAAAAATTAAAAAGCTAATAATAATATACAAAAAAATTTTCTATCTGTCAAGTAAAAATTAAGAGTGTTCCAAAATTCCCGTAAGTTTACCTTTCCTTGTCATCCCGAGGCCGTAATGTCGAAAGATCTTTTTTTGATTTTTGACTTGGAAAGAAAGAAAGAGGTTTTTTGCTTCGCTCAGAATGACACCATTGGGTCGCTCTTAGTAAAAATTAGAAAGCTGTCTTAATAAGCCTTCTGCTATAATATAGCATATATATAATACACAAAATTTAAACTCATCCATAAAAAATTAAATTCTGCTTGACAAGGTCTGAATGTGGTTCTTGTTTTTCCTATTCTTGAAAGTTTTAGAATTCTAAATTAGAGAGGTTAAAATGAGCATAAAAGAGAATGTGCTAAAAATTAAAGAAAGGATACAAAAAGCATGTGATAAAGTTGGAAGAAAGAGAGAAGAAGTCATTCTTCTTGCAGCATCTAAGACGCAGCCGGTAGAAAAAATTATAGAAGCTTACGAGTCAGGTATTAGATACTTTGGAGAGAATAAAGTACAAGAAGGCATTGAAAAAATAGAAAAACTTAAAGAATATTCAGATATACATTGGCATCTAATAGGTGGTCTTCAAACTAACAAAGTTAAGTACGCAGTGAAGTACTTTGAATTGATACATTCAGTTGATAGACAAGCTCTTGTTGATGAGATTGAAAAAAGAGGAGAAAAACTAAACAAAGTTATAGATGGATTTATTGAAGTTAACTTTGGAGAAGAGTCAAAATTTGGCGTTAAAGAAGATAATTTAAAAGAATTATTTGAGTATATTCTTACAAAAAAATATATAAAAATTCATGGACTAATGGCTATTCCACCATACTTTGAAAATCCTGAAGATGTTAGACCGTATTTTATCAAGCTAAGGACATTGAGAGATAATCTTGAAAAAGAGTATAATGTAAAACTGCCTCATCTTTCTATGGGAATGTCTCATGATTTTGAAGTTGCAATAGAGGAAGGTGCTACAATAGTCAGAATAGGAACAGCAATATTTGGAGAGAGAAGTTATGCTAAATAAAGAACTTTTAGACATTTTAGCCTGTCCGGTTTGTAAAGGAGATTTAATATTAATACAAAAAGATAAAGAAGAGTTTTTAAAATGTGAAAATTGTAAATTGCTTTACCCAATAAAAGAAGATATACCTATTCTTTTAGAAGACGAAGCGATAAAGGAAGAAAATTGAGCGAATTAATAAAAAGAGTAATATCTGCCGTTGTCTTAGCATCTATTACAATCGGCGGGATTATTTATCTACCTACACAAGCTTTAAAGATAGTCATAGCTTTATTAACAGTTGTAGTAAGTTATGAAGCTTTTAATCTCATTGGAAAGAAATATCCGGAGTTAAAGCATCCAATAGTATTCATAATGGCTTTTATATCATCTTTATCTTTACTTTTTATGGATACATATTTAGCTATATTAATTATATTTCTATTTAGCTTTTATGTAGCATCTAAAAAATGGGATTTAAACTATTTAGCAGTATCTATTTTTGGACTGTCTTACAGTGTATTTTTTGTTTCATCCCTTGGCTTGTTGGTTGATTATAATAAGTATTTGTTATTTTTACTTTTTGCGGTTGTTTGGACCGGCGATACGCTTGCATACTTTGTTGGTAAGAATTTCGGAAAGCATAAACTTTCAACAAGAATATCTCCCAAGAAAACTGTAGAGGGTGCGGTTGGAAGTTTTTTAGGCTCTTTGATTGGTGGTTATTTGGTTATTAAGTATCTTGATTTTGATATAAAATTTATGATTCCTGTGATAATTTCTGCTGTTATTCTTCAGATTGGAGATTTATTTGAAAGCTTCATCAAAAGGCAAGTTAACGAGAAAGATTCTTCTAATCTAATTCCCGGTCATGGCGGGGTTTTAGACAGGATAGACTCTCTTATATTTGCATCGGTTGTATTTTTAATATGGATAAGGGTTATACATGCGTTTAATTTAGGTTAATCTTTTGCTATAATCTTAAAAAAATTAGTGCTAACGAGGGTAAATATGAATAAAAAAGCTTTCATCATCTCTACTGTCTTTACTTTACTACCTATGATAAATGCTTTTTCAGAAGAATGTAAAGAATGCACATACATAAAAACTATTATTCAAGACAAGAAAGAAATTGAACCGGATATTTTGGCTGTTAGTGTTAATATAAGCGTTGAAGGGTCTAAAGAGTCTGAAATAATAAATATGCTTGGTGAAGTTGATAAATCAATAAGAGACCTTGGTTTTGAGTATAAAGGAGGTAAATTTTCTGTTTACAAAAACTGTTGGTGGGAAAATAATAAAACTAAATGTGAAGGTTTTAAAGGAAGCTCTTTTTATGTATTTGAGCTAAAAAATCCTACAGACCAAAACAAAATATATGAAAAATTGAGTTATTTCAGTGGTAAATACAAAGATAAACTTGATTATAGCGTATCACAACCTGAATGGACAGCTTCAAAAGAAAAAATAGAGCAGATTGAAAATCAATTAAAATTAAGTGTAATTGATAAAGCATTATCTTTTACTCAGCAAGTTTCTAAGAAATTAAATAAATCATGCAATATAAAAAGTTTTGATTATGAATCAGACCAAGTTTATCCAATTCCAATTTATAGGACTATGCTTATGAAAACTGCAGAGTCTGTATCAGCACCGGAGCCAAAGAAAGATGCTAATTTCATAGATATCAAAGTCAAAGCTGAAATTATTTGTAAATAAACGGGGTAGACCATGATTGATATAAATGAGGCAAAGAAAAAGCTTATAGACTTAGGCTATAGCGATTTATATGTTTGGCAAGATTCTCCAGGAACATATTACGATTGGCATACACATAGTGAAGATGAAGTTAGATATATTTTAGAAGGCTCTATGGTTATTGGAACAAAAGATAAAGTTTATCATTTGAGAGCAGGAGATATTTTGGAAGTTCCAGCCGGGACGAAGCATTGGGCTAAGACTGAAGAAGGGGTAAAGTATTTATGCGGAAGTAAGAGACATATTTAAATTTATGAGATCCTCCGCCGACTTAAGGATGAAAACTTGACTTTCGTAAGGCCGATTCATGAATCGCCCCCTACTCTTACATTGCCGTTCTAAGGACGTAAGTCCGAATGGTCTAATCTTATAAAAATTGAGGAAAAAGTAATAGGTAAAAGGTAAAAATTCTTCGCACGGTCGTAGAATGTCGAACAGGATGACAATTTAAGTATGATAGAATAAATTTTTAATATCAGTTCTTTTGGAGAATTTAAATGGCTTACGTTATAGATTATGAGCTTTTAGAGAAGTTAGAACAAAAAGTAGGAAAAGAGGAAGCTAAAAAGATTGCTCAAACTATTGAACTGATTTATAACGAACTTGATAAAAAATCAGAAAGCTTAGTACAGCAAAAAAAACTTGAACTCAAAAACGAGCTTACTAAGGAACTTGCTACAAAGGCTGATATTGATATGGTATATCGAAAATTAGAATTGTTAAAGACTGAGCTTGAAGCTAAGATAGATAAAGAAGTGTTAAAATTGCAAAATGATATACAGAAGCTTGATAAAAAGTTTACTATTATGTTTATCATTTTGACATTCTTAATCATCTTCATAAACAAAGATGCAATAGATCTTATAATTAAGCTGCTACCGTTTGCGAAATAGCTGTTATCTGTAGTTATAAAAAAAGTTATACGTCGGATGAGAAATTGGGTAAAAGTATAAGATTCTTCGCCGGCTTTAGAATGACACTGTTGGATGATATTTACCATCCTGAACGAAAAAAATGTTATACTATAATTTATTTCTTGGATGCTAAAGGAATATCAAAAATGAGAAAAAACAACAAAGGTTTTACATTAATTGAACTTTTAGTTGTTGTCATCATACTTGGAATGCTGGCAGCTTTAATCATTCCTAAGGTTGTTGGAAGGCTTGATGAGTCTAAGATAGAAACTACAAAAATACAGATGAGAGCTATAAAAGATGCTTTAGAACAGTATAAGCTTGATAACGGCGTTTATCCAACTACACAACAAGGATTAAAGGCATTGGTTGAAAAACCAACAACTCCTCCCGTTCCAACAAGATGGAGACAGTATTTAGATAAACTGCCAAAAGATGCTTGGGATAATGATTTTATTTATATGTCTCCCAGTGTAGGTCATCCATTTGAGTTAAAATCAGCAGGTCCTGATAGAACAGAAGGTACAGAAGACGATATAAGTATATGGCAGTAAAAAACAAAGGCTTTACGCTATTAGAAGTATTAATAGCTTTAGCTATTTTAACATCTTCATTTTTAGTATTGTTTCAGCTTGTCTATCAAGCAAGGGTAAATTATTTTAATTCAAAACAAACATTTGAAAATTTGCTATACGTAGATTCAAAAATAAAAGAAGGAAATTATTCAAATTTAAATGTATCAAACTCTCAGATAGAGATTTTGGGAATCAAGATCAATAGGTCAACCTTTGAAAAAAACGGCGTTTATATAGATATTTTTAATGTTAAATAAAAAAGGCTTTACGCTAATAGAAGTTATCATAACGATAATGATTCTATCCTTAGTGTTTTCTGTATTGGCTTTTTCTATTTATAGCACAGTAAAAAACAGTGTAGACATTAAAGGTCAATCGGAAAAGCTTAAAGAATATACTTCTTTTTTTTGGGATATGCAAAAAAAGTTTTCTGCAAACACAAAAACGTTTTTAAGAAATAATAACGGACATCCAATTTTAGTGTTATACAATACTTCCGGGAATTATTATAAAGGTTTGGTAAAATCTGTCTTTTTTGTTAAAGATAATGATTTGTACTATTATGAATTTCCTTATGTATATGGAGATCCTTATTTTTACGATGAGAAGCAGTCTTATAAAGTTTTACACTTTGAAAATTTGGATATTAGCCTTGTAAGTCAGGGAAAGGGTTTCAAAGATTTTGAAGGCAATCCTGATATACTGATTATTCAAATAAATGATAAAAGGATGGTTTTTAAGTAATGAAGTTTGCATACGAAGGCTATCTTGAAGGTAAAAAGGTAAAAGGTGAGTTAGAAGCAAGTACAAAGCAAGAGGTTGTAAAAAAGCTAAAAGAAGAAGGTATTACTCCTGTTAAGATAGAGGAGCTAAAGAGAAAAATCTCATTATCGTTTAAAAAAGAAAAACCATCAGACGAAGATTTGGCTTTTATATTACTTCAGATTGAGACATACTTAAAAAGTGGATTTCAACTTACAAAAGCCTTAGAGATAGTCTCATCACAAACAGAGGATAAAAATTTATCAACCGGACTGCTAAAAATAAAGTCTGCTATAGAAAGTGGTAAAAGCGTATCACAAGCATTCAAAGAATCTAAACTGTTTCCTGAGTTTTTTCCTTTGATGCTTGAATCTGCACAAACAGGTGAAAATCTTGAGATGATTTTTAAAATCACATCTGATTATCTGCTCAGCGTGTCATCTATTAAAAGCAAAGTAATATCAGCATTAATCTATCCGGCTGTTATCTTGATTTTCAGTGTAATGTCTGTTTTTGTAGCTACCAATTATGTTATTCCAAAAATCATAAGCGTTTTACAAAGCTTTGGAAAAGAACCACCCTTAATTACAAAAGCAATACTGATTTTTGCAAAAATCTTTAACTACCTAATTTTTATAACGCCAATCTTGATTATTGCTTACTTTTTTAAAGACAGATTTATAAAAAAAGAGGTCTTTGATAAGTATCTCTTAAAAATTCCGATAGCGGGCAAGCTGATTTTATATTTTAATCTTTCAAGGTTTGCAAAGGTTTTAAACTTAAGTTTAAAATCAAATACACCAATCCAAAATGCTTTGACTTATGCAATAAACAGCATAAGCAACAGCTATTTAAGACAGAAGCTGACACCTTTGATAGAAGACGTAAGAAAAGGTTCTAACATATCAAAGAGTATAAGGAAGGTAAAAGAACTTCCTACTTTGTTTATTACATTACTTGATACTGGGGAATCTTCCGGAGAGCTTGAAAAAATGCTTGACACAATAGCAAGTGTTTACGATTCTCTTATCGAAAGAATCATAGATAGATGGATGAAATTGATAGAGCCAATCATGATGTTAATAATTGGTGCTGTAATAGGTATTATAATTCTGAGCGTAATTCTTCCGATTATGGATATTTCAACCGGAACTAAGTTGAAATAAGTTTCTGATTTAAAGAAAAGTTAGAAGAAAAAGCAGAGATTTTTCGGGTGGCTGCAGAATTATGAATAAAACTTAACAATCAAGCATAAAAAAAGAAAGTCTTTTCTTTTAATTTTAAACAAATCTAAAAACTTTGTTGTTTTTATTTTTAATCAGGACATATTTTCGGTTGTATAATATTTTTAAACTTTCTGCAAATTTTTACGAAAAAATATATGAATACTGGTGGAGGCGTTAACGTGGTAAGAAAATTTTTAATAACTGTTTTGTGTTTTATTGGAATGACAAATGCGGCAGATATCATTAAGAATTCTAATACAGAGTATTTAGATGCTGCAAGGTCGGCTTTGAAAACAGCTTACGAGTCTGGGGCAGTCTTGAAAGCACCATATGAATATGGGAAAGCAAAGGGATTCTATAACATAGCTGTTGAAGAATCTTCTAATTTTAATATAGATAAATCTATCGAAGCGGCTAAAAAATCTATTGAATGGTCTTTAAAAGTTATAGAAAAAGCATCTCAAGGAGAGGAAAAATGAAAAAGAAAATTATTGCTTCCACATTTATTTTAGCTTTTGCAAGTAATGTATTTGCTAATCAAGACGTTGACATAAGTAAAATTCAAGAAAGATTTGATAAATTAAAAGAAAAACATGCTCTTGAATGTTCACCGGAAGAATATGGAATGGTAGAAAGCTATTTAGAAAGTTTAAAAGCTGAGAATAATCAATCTGCAAATTCCTTAAAACTTACAGTAAAAATAGAAGGTCTATTAACAAAAATAGAAAAAAATATAAATTCTGATAAAGATAAAGACGGCATTCCGTGTTATAAAGAAATAGAGCTTGGTCTTAATCCAAACATTCCTGATGTTGTAGAAAAAGTAAAAGTTGCTCAAAACAAAGAATCTGAAAAATCAGATATTAATATAATTAATATAAAAGAGAAAGAATTTCCGAAAACTCATAAGAGTATAACAGCTTTTACTCAACCACTCAGGGTTCATTTTTATTCAAACAGTTCAAAAATAAAGAAGGAGTATTTACCTTACTTAAATATAGTTGCTAAGTATCTAAAAACACATCCGGATGTAAAAGTTAAGATTAAGGGTTATACTGATAATACAGGTTCTAAAAAGTATAACGATAAATTGGCTTTAAAAAGAGCTAAGGCTGTAAAACAATATCTAGTTAAGCTTGGTGTTTCTCCAAATAGAATAATGATAGACGGGGCTGGAAAATCTGAATACATTGTTTCTAATAATAATGAATTAGATAGATTTACAAATAGAAGAGCCGAATTTTACATAATAAATTTGGCAAAATAGATTGGCAAAAGGAAGAACTCACGAATTAATAAATCTCGCTGTTCTTCCTCCTCTCATTTATTACCTTCATCCATCGGATTTTATATCTTTTTCTGCCGGCTATTTTATCGGGACTTTTTTTCTTACCCCTGATAATGATTTATATCTTTCTAGACCAAATAGTAGATGGAAATTTTTAAAATTTATATGGTTACCTTATACCAAACTTTTTAGACATCGTGGAATTTCCCATATTCCGATATACGGAACAATCACAAAAATTTTTTACCTATCTTTTATAGCATTTATATTTTTGTTTCTTTTAAAGCTTTTGATAGACTTTTTAATCCCGGATAATAATTTTCAAGTTTTAAGATTTGATAATTTAGATTTAAGCAGTTTTTTAAACAATGTCTCATTTTTATCCTTTTTCTTTGGTCTAATTTTGGCTGAATTTGTGCATATATTTACAGATATAATTTATAGCAGCTTTAAAAAGTTAAAACCAAAAAGGAAAAGAAGAAGATGAGTGCTATACAGTTATTTAAGATTTTTGGAATTCAAGTATATATAGATTACAGCTGGTTTATAGCATTTACTTTAATAACATTAACTTTATCTCAGGGATTTTATCCTATGCTTTATAAAAATCTCAGTCAATTTGAATATATATTAGCCGGAGCAGTTTCTGCTATTATGCTTTTTTTATCTGTTTTACTTCATGAACTTTCTCATTCTCTTGTAGCCATAAAACACGGCATACCTGTTCGAGATATTTATCTTTTCATCTTTGGCGGAGTAGCAATGATAGAACAAGAACCAGACTCCCCTTCTACAGAGTTTAAAATTGCAATAGCCGGTCCTCTTATGAGCTTTCTCTTAGCATTAATATTTTTTACGGCAGCAGGTCTTTATCCAACAGATGATATTTTTAATGGCTTTTTAAACTATATGTTTATGGTAAACTTTGCTCTTGGAGCGTTTAACTTAGTCCCGGCATTTCCGCTTGATGGTGGTCGTATTTTAAGGTCTATTTTATGGAAGAAGTATGGAATTCTTAAAGCAACAGAAGTAGCTTCTAAATTTGGAAAATATTTTGGTTTTATGCTTATTGGTTTTGGAGTTTATTATTTATTTAATGGAAACTTAATTAACGGCTTTTGGCTTATATTCTTAGGAATTTTTATAATAAAAGCTTCCAAGGATGCTCTATTTAATACCAAATTAGCTGTTTTATTATCTAAGCTTAAAGTCTTTAATATCATGCATACGATGAATCCATTAGATGAAAATCTAAGCATCTCAGATTTTAGCATGTTTTATAGACCTTATATAAGGACTTATTTATATCCTGTCTTGACCTCCGATGGAAAAATTTTATTTATAGACACAAGAGACTTAGATAAAATTCCGTACTTTAAACAAGAAGAGATGGCTTTAAAAGATATAGTAAAGCCAATAAAATATTATGTCCTTCCGGAAGAAAAGTTATCAAAAGTTTATAATCTTTTAAAAAGAAATAAATTAGATGAAATTCCTGTTATTGATAATAATACTTTTCTTGGAATTTTAAGAAAATCAGATATTGAAGCTATTCTTAACAGGTTTATCCGTGAAGAGCTTTTGCAGGTTAAAAATTTTAATTAGAAGGAGGGTTTTCTTTCTCTTTTTTCAATTCTTCTAAAATATTTTTATTTTGATATTTTTTAGCTCTTTCATCTTCTTGCATATGCTTCTTCATAAATTTAAACATATAAACCAATATAATAATTGCAATCGTCCAGCCGATAAAATGCACTATTCCTTGCATCGCTGAATAGCTATGCATAAAGTTTATAACTCCCTGATATGGCTCCATTTCTTTTACTCCTGCATCACAATTTGTATAGGTTATACCGGTTTAGAAAAATTCTGGTTTGTTTATATAATATCATAAAAGCACTCTGAATGTCCTTCACTTTTGCATATGACAGGCTAAATAATAAAAATGCAAAAGACTTTTTAGAGAAATCAGTAGATATAATGCCATTTGAGATAAAAAGAATACAGACAGATAACGGAAGTGAATTCTTAGGTGAGTTTACCAAAGCATTAAAGAAAAAAAGATATAAAACATTATTTTAACTATCCAAGATATCCAAAAGGACAAGTATATGTAGAGAGAATGAATATGAAGATTACGAATTAGAAGATATTCATGAGTTTAATAAAAAGATGTTGCAATATATGTTATGGTATAACACAGAAAGACCTCATCATAGTTTAAACAAAAAATCACCTTTACAATACTTTTGTGATATTTATGAATTCAAGAAAATCGGAATTTTCCTAAACCGGTATAACCTATACAAACGCTTGAAAAAAAATCAAAATTGAATTATAATAACTATCTCTTTTGTGGAGGAGTGGCAGAGTGGACGAATGCGGGTGATTTGAAATCACTTGTGGGTTGACAGCCCACCGGGGGTTCGAATCCCTCCTCCTCCGCTTTTATGTAATTTTTCAAAAAAATTGTAATTGTAATTTTCAAAAAAATACTACATCTCTTTATCCACAAACCATTACCAATTGAGCTATAAAAAGATATTGCAACATATTTTTGTGTAAAATTTTTATTTCAATTATTATCTTATTAAATCCAACACCAAAGTAAAAATGTATATATTGAATTAAAACACCTTGGGGTGAGAAATTACCTCCATAGTTTACTTTTTCTAAAAAAGCTATAAACAATAGCAGCATATGCATATAGATAAGCAACAGAAATCTAAACCATTTACTCATTTTGTGTCTTATTCTTAATAACCTTACTTCATGATAGCTTGCTGGATGAAATCACTGTAACCAAAAGTCCATAGTAAATCCTTTTATCATAATAATCTTGATTCTTCTTAGCTAATATTCTCGAGACTGTTCCAAAAATCCAAATCTTAATTCTGAGCGAAGCGAAGAATCTCCTATTTTTCTTTTCAAGTCAAAAATCAAAAAAGAGATTCTTCGGCCTAACAGCCTCAGGATGTTCTATGTTAAATGTCAAGTACAAAAATTTTCATCAAATGGTTTTCTACTTTTTAATACACCATATGCCTGCCTTAATAACTTATGTGCTACAGCCACTAATGCTAACTTTTTAGCCTTGCCTTTACTTACTAACCTTTCGTATAATTCTCTACAGTATTTGTTAAACCTTATTGCTGATAATGCTGCCATGTATAGTATCTTTCTTGCATATGGATTTCCCATTTTCTTTATCTTGCCACTTTTCTTTACACTTGATCCACTTTCATATGGACTTGGATTTAAACCAGCAAAACTAGCTGCTTCCTTTACACTTTTAAATCTTTTAAATCCTCCAAATATTGATATTACTACTCCTATAACCCTATCACTTACACCAGGTATACTTTTTAAAAGTTTGTATTCCTCTTGAAAATTCTTCT
>NZ_JAPYVU010000050.1 GCF_028276765.1 Sulfurihydrogenibium sp. | reverse complement strand
TTCAACTTGCGGATTTTTTAAAAGTTTGGTATAATGATTATCAGAATATTGATAGAGTAAGTTAAAAGCGATTTTATTTTTGAGTTAAAAGTTAACGGGTTCCATCTGAACCGTGTGGGTTATAAAGTTGTTGGTGCTTTGGTTGGTCTTATCGCTGTCAGAAAAGTTCCATCTGAACCGTGTGGGTTATAAAGTTGGGATAGGAGGAAAAACGAAAGGCGGCGGATCTTTGTTCCATCTGAACCGTGTGGGTTATAAAGTTTTAAAAAAAATTATTCAATGAGATACAAACGATTAGTTCCATCTGAACCGTGTGGGTTATAAAGCTACTCTGTTCAAGAATAAATAGATGGAAAATTTAGGTTCCATCTGAACCGTGTGGGTTATAAAGCCACAACCCAACGCCAAGAACGAGCAGAAAATACCCGTTCCATCTGAACCGTGTGGGTTATAAAGCCACAACCCAACGCCAAGAACGAGCAGAAAATACCCGTTCCATCTGAACCGTGTGGGTTATAAAGCCACAACCCAACGCCAAGAACGAGCAGAAAATACCCGTTCCATCTGAACCGTGTGGGTTATAAAGCGGAGTCTGCTATAATCCCTGTCTCTATTTTGGCCATGGTTCCATCTGAACCGTGTGGGTTATAAAGCTTAATACACGACTTTTCAAGATATATAGTACAATTGTTCCATCTGAACCGTGTGGGTTATAAAGTCTCTTGTTAGTACAATGTCAAAGCTATACATCTTTGTTCCATCTGAACCGTGTGGGTTATAAAGCAATATAACCTATATTCGATTTTATGCCACCTTTCCGTTACATCTGAACCGTGTGGGTTAGAAAGTGTTTTAATTTTGCGTTAGGCGTGAGAATATTTATTAGTTACATCTGAACCGTGTGGGTTATAAAGGCTGTAGAGATTTAATAGAAGACTTGCACTCAGTCAGTTACATCTGAACCGTGTGGGTTATGTAAGAGTTGAAACGTGAGACGTGAGATGTGAGACGGGTTTTTAAATTTTTTCTACGTTTCACATTCCACGTTTCACTTCTCACGTTAAAGTCGCATCTTAACAGTGTGGGTTAGAAAGATTGGGACTTATATACTTAAGTATCTTCCATTAAACCCTTATCACTTCCAACGTATTACTTTCATCCGGATTTTTCTCAGAAGGACCTTTGATTAATACAAAATAGCCATTTTTTAATGATGTTAGATTTTTAATATACTCTTTCCAATTTTTTGGCATTTGTTCTTCGTATACTGGATAAACACCATATGAAAATTCTAAGCTTTTTTCTACATTTTTATTAAAACAAACAGCAATTATCCATACAGGAAGTTTGAACCTGCTCATTCTTCTGGCTGTGGCTCCGCTTGATGTTGGAATTATAACAAAGTCAGGATTCAGGTTTTTCACTAAGTTAAAGGCATTTAGTGCCATAGTATCTTGGAGTGAGTTTGATTTTGAAAGGTCTTTCAAAAGCACTTCATACATTGGACTTTCATATCTTTCTTTTTCTATGCATTTTGCAATATTTTTTAATGTTAAAACTGCTATATCTGGATATTTGCCAACGGCGGTTTCTGCCGATAGCATGAGACAGTCTGTTCCGTCTAATATTGCATTTGCTACATCCGTTGCTTCCGCTCGTGTTGGTCTAACGCTTTCAATCATAGATTCAAGCATTTGTGTTGCAGTAATTACCGGTTTTCCGGCTAAATTTGCTTTTTTAATGATTCTTTTTTGTGTAATTGCTATACACTCTATCGGCGTTTCTATGCCAAGATCTCCTCTTGCAACCATTATCCCATCAGCTTCTTGTATAATCTCATCTATATTTTCTACTGCCTTTGGTCTTTCTATCTTTGCGATCAAAAAAGGATGGTAATCTATACTTTTTGCATACTCTCTTGCATCTACAATATCCTGCCTATCTCTAACAAAGGATACACATAAAGCATCAATCTCAACTTCTTTTGAAAACTCAATGCATTTTTTCTCAAATTCTCCGATGGCTTTTAATGGTAAATCTACGTTCGGCAGGTTTATACCTTTACGAGAAGTAAGCTTCCCATTTGTTAAACTTACAACATAAACTTTATCATCTTTTATATCTTCAACCTTAAACTGTAAAAATCCATCGTTTATATAAATAACATCCCCAACTTTTAAGTACTTAGAAAAATCTTTTAAGTTAACAGAAATGACTCCTTCCTGTGGCTTATCTGAAAGGATTAACCTATCACCAACTTTTACATCAAGAGGCTGCAAGTCTCCAATTCTGATTTTTGGTCCGGGCAGGTCTCCTAAGATAACTATTCTTTTATTTAAAGATTTTGCTGTTTGTCTAAGAAGATTTATGACTTTTTGATGAGATTCAAAAGAGCCGTGAGAAAAGTTAATTCTGGCAATATTCATGCCGTTTTGAATCATTTTTTTAATGGTCTCTTCATCAGAAGATGTCGGTCCAATGGTGCATACAATCTTTGTTTTGATTTCTGGTAGGTTTAGCATGGCTATTTACTCAAACAGTGCATCTACAAACTCTTTTGCGTCAAATGGTTGTAAATCATCTATTCCTTCGCCAACGCCGATAAATTTGATTGGTATTTTTAAATCCTTACAGATAGGAATGATTGCTCCGCCTTTTGACGTTCCATCAAGCTTTGTGATAATAATACCGGTTACATTCGTTACTTCTTTAAATGTTTTTGCTTGATTTATTGAGTTTTGACCTATCGTTCCATCCAAGACTAATAAGGTTTCTACCGGTTGATTTTCAGAAAATTTAGCAATCGTTTTTTTAATTTTTTGTAGTTCTTTCATCAGATGTTCTTTTGTATGAAGCCTTCCGGCTGTATCAACAATAACAACATTATCGCCTTTAGCTTTAGCACTGTTTATAGCATCAAAAACAACCGCAGATGGGTCTGCTCCTGGTTGATGTTTTACAATTCTAACTCCTACTCTGTTAGCCCATACTTCAAGCTGGTCTATTGCCGCAGCTCTAAACGTATCTGCCGCAGCAAGGACTACCGATTTGCCGTCTTGTTTTAGCATATAAGCTAACTTTCCAACGGTTGTAGTTTTTCCACTTCCGTTAATTCCAAGAAATAATAAAACATCCGGCTTTTCACCTAAAAATGTCAGCCTTCCTTCACAATCCTTTAAAATATCGTATATTTTCTCTTTTAATAACTCTTTTAACTGCTCACCTTCTGTGATTTTTCTTTTTTTGCTCTCCTCTCTTAAAAATTGTATTATCTCCTGAGTAGCTTTTACTCCAACGTCTGCCTTAAGCAAAACAGCTTCTATATCTTCAAACAATGACTCATCTATCTTTCTTCCAAAGGAAATCTTGCTAAAGCCTTCAGCTAATTGTTTTTTTGTTTTTTCAAGACCTTTTTTGACTTTTTCAAAGAAAGATTTAAACAACGCCTGCACCTCTTAAAGTTAGTTTGATTAATATTTTATCATTGCAAAGAGACTTTTTGTGATAATATGAGACGTTTACATCTTTCAGACGCTTAATTATTAATTTTTTTTCTATCCAGAGGCTGTAAAGCCGAGGACGGTGGATTTCTTATTTATTTACCCATTTTACACAGCCCATGGTTTTTACTTCGTTTGCTGTTTCTGGATCCATCTGGACTGTAACATCAAATTCTCCGCCGTAGTCTCTTGTATATAGTATTTTGGTTTTCTTCTTGGCTCTTATGTAAGCTATGCAATCCTCACCAACAACTCTTACAATGCAAGTTGAAGCTTTGAGGTCTCTTTCATCAGATGTTTCTTTCTTAATGTTTATCCCCTCAGCCACAGGCTCGCATGATAAATTATTTATTACAAAAACTTTTCCGTCTTTTGTAACACAACCAAAGGCATTATATTTGACACAACCTTCTGTTTCTATAACTTTCAGTGTTTGTCCTTCCTGAATAAGCTCACACTTTCCACAAGCCTGTGGTCTTGCGACCGTATCATCTAAAAGCTCCCGGCAACTTGCTACGCCTTCTATAACTTTTATACGAAGTTCCT
The DNA here is from genome assembly GCF_028276765.1 of Sulfurihydrogenibium sp. Classification (NCBI taxonomy): domain Bacteria; kingdom Pseudomonadati; phylum Aquificota; class Aquificia; order Aquificales; family Hydrogenothermaceae; genus Sulfurihydrogenibium; species Sulfurihydrogenibium sp. The sequence goes on along the minus strand of NZ_JAPYVU010000050.1, from coordinate 7,823 downwards.
TTACTTTAATGGAGCTTTCTGACTCTGTTTTTAAACTTGGTTTATTGGTTTCAAAGCTTCCAAGCACATTCTTTACTGTCCCACAACCAAACAAGAAAGTTGTACCGAATAAAAGAATTGCAATTTTTTTCATCTTGATTATATCCTCCATATATATTTTTAAAAAAATATTTAAAGCAATATTATACCTCGGGTGAGAAATTCGACAAAAACATGAGATTCTTCGCTTCGCTCAGAATGACAAATAAGGTAATTGTTAAGATGCTTTCACTTTCTCTGTCATCCTGAGGCCGTAAGGCCGAAGGATCTCATTTTTTAAATTTTATAAAAACTGTCAACTTCTCACTTAAGGTATATTCTTCTGACTCAAAATATAATAAAATAAAAAGCCCGCAGCTATGCGGGCAAGCTGTAGTAGGATAACAGCAGCAGGAGGCTAAAACTCAAGTTGAAGTCTTGAGAATATTTCATTAACTGATTTCTTTGTAACCACCGTATTTGAATCTGGTTGATTGTACATAGCTCTTCCAGCGTTGCCAAGAGATGCTACTGCACCGCCAAATTCTAAAGTCATATGTTTTCCTACACTGGCTGCGAGAGTAACTCCAGCTTCTGTACCAAGGCTTTTGCCATTTCCTCCCATATCTTTGTTAGACCTAAACGTTCCTACAACACCTTGCACTGATAAACCTTCTGTGATAGGAAAGTCAACCTTTGCCTGAACTGTTGTAAGACCATAACCTTTATTACCTGGCTCGAGGCCAAAGTCATTCACGTCAGATGGTCCGTGAGGGGTAAAGATGTAAGTGTATGCCCAGTATCCGCCTGTTTTCAAAAGACTGTGTACCGTTTTAAAACCATTTCCGTTATCTTTTCCAGTAGAATACACACCAAGAAGACTTAAAGTTGCAGGTCCAAGTTTTGTAGAACCTTCCAGCCTTGCAAGCCATCCACTGTTGCTGGTGTTTGCTTTCTTACCGCTATTTGCAAGAACTGCAGCATGAAGGTTTACTTGGTCGAGCTTATAGGTTAAAGTAGGGCCAATCCATGTTTGGTTTAGAGTATAGAAATCGCTTGCGTTGCAGCTGTTTCCTTTCTGACATATCTTTCCATAAGTTCCATAATAGTGGATGCCGGCGTTAAGCCCGCCAAGCTTAGAGTTTAAGTCTAAAACTAAGAAGTGCTGGTCTTTATCCTTTACCGCAGTGTTTCTGTAAAATGCTCCTTCTACAAGTCTTACATAAGCAAGCCTGTAGTCAATATCTCCTACCTTTCCTGCGTATGCTATTCCACCAATGTTAAGGTCCCAGTCTGCAGAAAAGAGCATTTGGTCTACTTGGTCGTTGGCAGGGAGGATACCAGCCAGCACGGTGCCAGGTCCAGCTGGGAAGTAAAGATAACCATATCTTACGCCTCTTGCCTGAAGTCTATTAAATGCGTTTACTGCATAAGCGTCCCTTGGGTCGCTTTTATCTGGTGATGCACCACCCCAACCGCCTCTGTATTCAAGCTGGAAGAAGCCCCCAACGCCTGCTTGGGTTTTTACATCAAAGTTAAGTCTTAATCTTTGTCTAAAGAAATCATATTGGTTATTAGACTGGATATTAGAGTTGTTGTACATTACACGGTACTGAATGCCGAAATCAATACCAACATCCTTGTCTTTAAGACTTGTGATCTCCACAGCATACGCTGGGGATAAAATGACTGCACCTAAAATTGCTGCACTTGCTACTTTTTTCATGTTTAACCTCCTAAAATTTTTATTTATTAAGGGGGGCATATGCCCCCTACAGCCTTAGCTTCTAAAATCATTTGTTGGCAACAAGGATGTATTCTTTAGGATATCTTCAAGATTTCCTTTAAGCTTTCTTATCGCAACCCTTGAAGCCTTATACCAAGGAATAGTGGTTTTTGGGTCGGTATAGCTGGTGGTAAGGTGATTGAAAGAACCTTTCCAGTGGTACATTATACTAAATACAGTTCCAGGAGGAGGAGCATCGTTTACATGTACCAACGCCACTGCATTACCTTCTAAGTTATAAAGCTCAACTATATCTCCGCTATTAATTCCAAGTCTTCTTGCATCTTCTGGGTTCATTTCTATGTATGGTAAAGGAATAGTTGCAACCTTTTCTGGAAGGTATCTGTCATTGTAGCCTGTTTGGAAGATTAATTGGTTTCTTCCCGTAGTAAGCCAGAATGGGTATTTACTATCGTTTCCTCCTTGGAGGTACTTGGTGATTTCTGGTGGATAGAATTTTAATGGGTCTGGCTCCCATGGGTCAGTTCCATACCATTTAAACTTACCATCCGGAGTTCCAAATCTGTGTACGTATCTTCTTTTTGTGCCGACAAGCTCTCCGGTTTTAGGGTCTATGCGAACAGGAGTTTGTATACCTTTCTGACCTACTTTTCTGAGATATTCATATGTAACACCTCTGTAGCATTCTGCTGGTAGAGTTGCTTCATCTGCCTCTGAAACCCTATTGTCTGGGAATTCATTTGCTCCATCTAAGAAAACTTCTTCAGCGGTTTTCCAATCCATTCCAGCACAGTATTTAGCTTCCTCATGGTTTCCTTCAGCCTCATATAATTCCTTCATTCTTATAGCAATTCTTCCCCATATCCACCAGTCTGGTTTTGCATCTCCTGGAGGTGCCATAAATTGTTCCGCAATTCTGAGCAGTCTACTGTTACAGTTTATATAGGTAGTAGGTTTTTCTCCCCAACCCGCAGCAGGAAGTATTACATGTGCATCCCTTGATGTTTCAGTTTTATACATATCAATAACTACCATAAATAAACCATTTGTTTTTTCAAGACCTTCTAATATTCTTCTAGCTCTCTCTTCTGAGCCAGCTGGTTCTCCAGATAAGCTTGCCTGCTCTGATAGATACTTAGTAAGTGCCATGGTTCTCTCACGGACTCTTTTCTTGTAAGCTTGTGCGTTTGGTGTAGATAGGTATGGGTCTGTTCCAGATATATAATAGACCTTTGCTTTTGGGTCATTTTTTACATACTCATCGATGTTTGGAGGCGGTCCGCCAGCATATACAGAACCAACAAGTTTCGCTCTGGATTTGCTGTGAGGTCTGACATAGCCCTCTTGGTGTCCTCCCTGTCTTCCGCATCCTGTACCTGGTTTTCCGTAGTTCCCAGTAAGCGCAGCAAGTTGGGCTATGGCTGCAATCGTATCATAGTTTTTATAGCCCCATATTACACCTTTTTCGTATATGGTAAGCGTTCTCCTTCTAAAGTTTCCTGATTTTGGACTTGCTATCCATTCAGCCGCCTTTTCTATATCTTCTTTCTTTACCCCTGTTAGTTTTTCTACTCTACTCATAAACTCTTCATAAGGAACGTCAAGCATTAACGATTTCTTCTTATATTCTTCAAAAGTATTTAAATCTGTCCTCTTCTCTACGAACTCTTTATCCCACCATCCTTTTTCCCATACGGCTCTTGCTATAGCATTTGCAAGTACGTAGTCTGTTCCAAGATTTGGTCTTAAATGAAGAACTCTATAAGGTGCAGCAATCTCTGCAACTTTTACGCTGGCTGTTTTTCTTGGGTCTATAACGATCATTCTTGCAGGTTCTGCTGGCTCTCCCTTTAAATACTCTTTTTTCTTTTCATCAATGGTTGCGCCTTGAAGGTTTGGAAGCATGTGTTCTGTGTAGAAAACAGAAGCAGTTTCAAAAGAGTTGGCACCCCAAAGTACTATGGTATCAGCAAGTCTTGCATCCTCATAAGTATAGTTAAGCTCATGAGTTCCTCTCTCTCTTTGACCCCAAACCTCGGAGTTGTAGGCCGGTCTATTGTGTATAGATAACATTTTTGTACCAACTGCTATGAAGAAGAATTTCCCAACTGCCCAGTTCTCCTCGAACCCAGCACCAGAGCCTCCATGGTCGTGTATTTTCATAGCTACTGAATCTGGACCATATTTATCCTTGACACCTTTGGTTACTCTTGCGACTAAATCTATTGCCTCTTCCCAGCTAACTGGCATTAACTCATCCCCAACTCTAATTAATGGTTGGTGCACTCTTTCTCTTGTGGGCTTTGTAGGTGAATATGTCGCCTCTGCATTAGCCCCTCCCCTTATAGAGTAGTTCCCTCTATTTATGGGCGAGTCTTCTGCTGGTATTATTAATACGTTGTAAAGGTTGCCGTCTTCTCCTTTTACTACGCTATACATAGTTTCGGTTATTGCTTGACTTTGCAGGGCTACTCCTTGTTTAGTAAAGTCTATACCCAGTGCATTTTCGTTTGGCTTTAGCCCACCTTCCTTGCCCACAGGCCATCTATAAATGTTATAACCACAACCTACGTTGCAGTACTGGCAAGGTGATGTAAATTTTTGTGCATCTTTTGGTGGAATTGGTATGCTATCCTTTCTTTCAAATACTGCCATGTTTTGTACCTCCTTTATAATTTGCCTATTTTGCTAGATTTTAAAATGTTTCTAATTCTTCCCCATATTAGCCCTTCTACCCCTTCTGCGTATATGTTTCCAGTTCTTGGTTCAAAACGCAAAATTATCTGAGGAAGCCATTCAGATGCATGCCCCTGGAATGTTTGCCCATTTTTTGCAGGGTCAAACATTGAGTAATGGCAAGCACAAACAAACCTCTTTTTAGAATAGCTAACAGGACAGCCCTTATGGGTACATAATGACGAGTAGGCTACGATGTCCCCTTCTGGTCCCACACCACCAACAGCCCTCTCTCCAAGCTTAATAAGAATTGCTGGAGATTGTTCATCTGGGTAATTAAAGCTTACCGGCTCTCCTACCTTTAAGTCCTTAATGTTGGCTATTTTTACCCTTGGGTATGGCTGGGTTATAAGAGCTAATGCCCACTCTGGCGTAGATAAAAGTGCAACCATAGCCGCACTTCCACCGATAAAGGTCCTTCGTGAGATCTTCGTCATAAACATTGCTGTACCTCCTACTTAGTTTTAATTAGCGCTATAATGTAGTGCAAACTTTGTGCCAAATTTTAAAACCTTTAAAAATTAAGGATTTTTATCAGTAGATTTTTTTGAATGTTCAAATTTTTATAGGGTTATGTTCAAAAATTGAACAACGTCTGAATAAATTTAAAAATTCATTTGGAATGGAAGCTTTATGACAAAGTGAAGAAATGAAAAATCAGCGAAATATAAGAGAGAGATAAGAGTAATGGTTGATAAGTTATCAGCGACAGAATAATAAATCGACCACTTTAAACGTTTAATTTGAAAAAATCCCTCTTAACCTATTTTCTAAGGTATTTCGGGATATTCCTAAAAGACCTGCCACTTTTGACTTGTTGCCTGAGTATTTTTCGAGAAGTTTTTTTATAAGATAGACTTCTATCCTTTCAAGAAGATTAGGAAGATCCTCTTCCGGCGTTGAGTCAAGCAACATATCTATAAATCTATCAAAAGAACATGTTGTACTGTAAACAGTTGTTTTTTCTGGATGTATATCAAAATCTTTTATTTTCCCAAATTTTGTTTCAATAACTGTCTTATAAATCAGGTTTTTTAGCTCACGTACATTCCCTGGGAATGAGTAATCCATTAGCTTTTTCATAGCTTCTTCTTCCACCCCTTCAACCATGGTTCCTATTTCTGCGTTAGCAAAAGCTATAAAATAATCGACTAACTGTTTTATGTCTTCCTTTCTTTCTCTAAGAGGTGGTATGTAGATATCCATTTGACTTATTCTATGATACAGATCTTCTCTAAATTTTCCTTCTTCTACCATTTTTTTTAGGTCCCTGTTTGTAGCAAAAATAAGTCTAACGTCTGCTTTCTCTTCCTTGGAGCTTCCCAATGAGAAATAGCTTTTTCTTTCTACAAAAGCCAAAAGCTTTGCTTGAAGTTTGTAAGGAATGTCTCCTATTTCGTCTAAAAAAAGGGTTCCACCTTCAGCTAACTTTACCTTTCCTTTTTTATCTACCAAGGCACCCGTAAAGGCTCCCTTTACATATCCAAACAGCTCTGCTTCGAAGAGGTCCCAAGGTATGGCAGGGCAATGTAATATAACAAAAGGTTTTTCTTTTCTCGGGCTATTTTCGTGGATTAACCGTGATACCACTTCCTTTCCCACACCTGTTTCTCCGGTTATCAAAACATTGAGATCGTTTTGGCAAGCTAAACCTATTTTTTTAAAAACTTCAAACATAGCCTTTGAAGAGCCGATTACTTTAAACTCTTTACTATATGGAATATCAGGATTTAGGTTAAATCCCAACATCTCTTTTACAACTCGTAAAAGCTCTTCGGCGTTTAAAGGTTTTTTAAGTATATTTGTAGCAGAAAATCTTGATGCACTTATTACTGTATTCGCATCTGTATAGTCGGTTAAAAAAATTACTGGGATGTTAAAACCTTTTGTCCTCAACCTTTCTACTACATCTATTCCATTCTCATCTTCCAACTTTATATCTATCAAAAGCAAGTTGCTTATTGGTAGATAATCTTCTAAACCTTTAGAAGATTGTAGTGTTATTACTTCAAAACCCTTTGTACTAAGGATCTTTTTTACGAAATTTAATACACAGCATTCATCATCTACAACTAATACTCTCATATTTTTATCTTTATTGAGGACATGAACCATTTATCCGCCTCCTTTGTTCTAAAAAGATAGAGAATCAATGTTCCTATTTCTTTTGATAAATAGTTAATAAGTTTTTTCAATTTTTTGGTTACTCCTTGCAAGGATATTATATATAGTTATATTTATAGTATATTTTAAATCAAGTTGCTATCTTTGTATTGCTATCTTTATAAGTTTTACAGGCTTTGTTTTGAAAATCCATATGGTTATTTTTTCTTATGACATTTCAAGGTTGGTCAAGGTGGCAACTTAAGTTATCTAAGTTATCATTAGAGTATTTATGATATATATCATTTTCAAATAAATATTCATATAAATATGATAAATATAGAAATTATAATTTTATATATGGAGTGGAAATGACAACAAGAGTTGGAATCATCGTTTTAAGTGGAACCTTAGATAAAGTTTTACCTGCTTTTATAATTGGGACTACAGCTGCGGCTATGGGTATGGAAGTAGGGATGTTCTTTAGCTTTTATGGATTAAATGCAATTCATAAAGAAAAACATAAAAATTTAAAAGTTTCTCCGGTAGGAAATCCGGCAATGCCTATGCCTGTTCCTGTGCCACAGATACTAACAATAATGCCGGGTATGATGGATTTTGCAACATCTATGATGAAAGGAATGATGGAAAAACACAAAGTCCCATCTTTAGAACAACTAATCCAACAAGCAAAAGATTTAGAGGTAAAATTATATCCATGCCAGACAGCAATGACTCTCTTTGGCTATACGGTTGATGACTTAATAGAGGGTGTGGAGAAACCAGTTGGAGCTGCAACTTTTTTAAGCTTTGTAAATACAGGCGATAAATCGATAGTTTTGAATTTTTAATGACGTTTAAGTAATTACTATTATTATAAAAGGGAGAAAATGTCTCCCTTTGAAATTCTTTTATTTTAAAGTTAAGCATTAAATGGTTCACTTAAATCTTTTGTTATCTAAAACAAGAAATATAAAATTCTACAAAATTTTTATTTTTTATAAGCAAATAGTTGATGAAATAGTGCTGAAAAAATTTATGAACTATCATACAAAGACAATTCAAGAATTGACAGTACATAATAGATTGTAGAGATATTGTCCAAAAACTTTTACAATTTAATTGTAATATCATATAAAATTATACCTAAAAACTTAAAAATTGGCGAGGTTTTTATGAAAAGAGACTGGAAAGAATATAATAAACAACTTGTAAAACG
>NZ_JAPYVU010000049.1 GCF_028276765.1 Sulfurihydrogenibium sp. | reverse complement strand
GTAAAGCTAAAAAATTAGCTTTAGTAGCTGTAGCACATAAGTTATTAAGGCAGGTATATGGTGTATTAAAGAATAGAAAACCATTTGATGAAAATTTTTGCACTTGACATTTAACATAGAACATCCTGAGACTGTTAGGCCGAAGAATCTCCTCTTTTATTAAAAAGAAAAACATGATATTCTTCGCCGGCTGCAGAAATGACAGCGTTGGTTTTTGGAATACTCTCAGAGATTATAAGTTCCTCTGCTTGGCTGCAAAAAGTGAGAAAGTGAAAGGTTAATGTATGTTGAGGTAATTCATGAATTGCCAGTACACATCACACGTCGCCTATTACATACTCTGAGGACTTTAATCCTGAAAATCTCCTGCTTTAAAATTAATAAAGTCTACCGATTTATCATTCAAGGTATTATAATATAATAGTTTTAAATCTTATTGGAAAGGAGGCTTTTTTAAATGGCTGGACATAGTAGATGGCATAACATTAAAAATAAGAAAGCTAAAGCTGATGCTATAAAAGGAAGAATGTTCACAAAAGTTATTAGAGAGATTACCATTGCAGCAAGACTTGGTGGTGGAGACCCGGAAGCCAACCCAAGATTAAGAATGGCTATAGAAAAGGCTAAAGAAGTAAACATGCCTATGGAAAATGTTGAAAGGGCAATAAAAAGAGGAACGGGTGAGCTTGAAGGTGTTAATTACGAAGAAGTTCAGTATGAAGGCTATGGACCCGGTGGTGTTGCTATTGTTGTAGAGGCAACAACTGACAACAGAAACAGAACAACAGCAGAAATAAGACATATTTTTTCTAAATACGGCGGCAATCTTGGCTCCTCCGGTTGCGTATCTTTCTTATTTGAAGATAAAGGCATAATAAACGTTCCAAAAGATAAATACTCAGAGGATGAAATATTTGAAAAAGCTATTGAAGCAGGTGCGGAAGATGTAATCATGGATGACCCAGAATACTACGAGATAAGAACAGCTTCATCAGAATTATATAAAGTTAGAGAAAACTTAGAAAAAATGGGTGTAGAGATAGCAAAAGCAGAGCTTACAAAAATACCAACTACCACTGTCCAAATAACTGACGAAGAGACAGCAACAAAACTTATGAAGCTTTTAGATGCTCTTGAAGATAATGATGATGTTCAAAAAGTTTATGCAAACTTTGATATTCCAGAATCTATACTTGAAAAATTAGAAGGCTAATGGAAAGAATATTATCAATAGACCCTTCTAGCAGTAAGACTGGATATGTTATTGCAAAGCTTGAAAAAGACGAAGCTTTACCCCTTGATTATGGATTGATTGAATTAAAAAAAGAAAAACAGCCATTAAAAAGATTATATGAAACACTTGAAGAAAAAATTTTAAAATATACTATTGAAAAAATAATTCTTGAAACACCATTTTATAGTGTAAACGCCCAAACACTCATAAAGCTTGGAGAGGTTAGGGGCGTAATACTGCTGCTGGCACAAAATTATAATATAAAAGCAGAAGAGTTTAGCCCAGCAGAAGTTAAAATCAGTATAACAGGATACGGAAGGTCTGGCAAAGAAGAGGTTTTAGAAATGGTCAATAAAATTTTTAATCTAAATATAAAAGATTATGACATTGCGGATGCATTCGCCATTTTACATTGCTATATGTTGAATAAAGTTGGGGTTTAAAGATGAAATTTTTATTTAGCTTAATTTTAGTTTTTCTTGGCTTTTCTGTATCTTATAGTCAAACCTGCGAAGGAATGTTTAACGTCTATGACAGCTGTTTTGATATTAACAACTGTGATGATGGCTACAATTCAACCTTAAGCTTAGCTTTATCTACAGGATTATCTAAACCGGTGGCAGAAAAACTTGCTAGCATCTGCAAATCTGCATGCTTAAATAAAAAAGCAAATGTAAGAAAATTAAACAAAGATGAATTTTCTGAAACGTTTTGTATGAAAGCTATTTCTAAAGAGGTTAAGAAAGTTGAAAATCCTACTGGCAACAACAAATGAAGGTAAAGTAAGAGAATTAAGACAGCTTTTAAAAGATTTAGATATAGAAGTTTTATCTTTAAAAGATATGGATAAAAAACTCGAAGTAGAAGAAGACAAGGAAACCTTTCTTGAAAATGCAATCAAAAAAGCAACATCTTACGCAAAATTTTATAAATTACCGGTTATTGCAGAAGATTCAGGACTTGAAGTGGATGCTTTAAACGGACTGCCCGGTATATATTCAGCAAGATTTTTTGATATTGAGTTTGGAAAAGAGGTTTTAAAAGAAATTCCAGAAAATCTATCTAAAGATGAGAAGAATAACTTAAAACTTTTAAGACTTCTTGAAAATCAAACAAATAGAAAAGCAAGATATAAAACAACCCTTGTCTTTTATAATTTTGATTATGGTATTTTGACAGAAGGAGTTTGCGAAGGACAAATTGCCTATAGGTCTGAAGGAAATCAAGGGTTTGGATACGACCCTATCTTTATACCGGAAGGTTATAACAAAACAATGGCACAACTTACACCGGAAGAAAAAAACAAAATAAGCCATAGAGGAAAAGCAGTAAGTAAGCTCGTAGAAATTTTGAAAAAGGTTTTATAATGGGACTTTCTGTATTAATCCTTACAAAAAATGAAGAAAAAAATATAAAAAGAGCCATTGAAAGCGTAAAACCTATCGCAGACGAAATAATCGTATTAGACAGTGGTTCAACGGATAACACGGTAGAAATTGCAAAAACTCTTGGTGCTAAAGTTTTTTTTAGAGAGTTTGATGATTATCCGTCTCAGAGAGATTATGGAACAAGTTTATGTAATAATGATTGGATTTTCGTTTTAGATGCAGATGAAGAAGTCTCCTTAGAGCTTAGAAAGAGCATATCAGATGCTATAAAAGAGGAAAGTTATACATGTTTTGAAGTTCCAAGAAGAACTTACTACTTAGGAAAATATTTAGACTATGTTTGGTATCCTGAGTATGTTATAAGGTTGTTTAAAAAGGGATATTTTAAACATGAAGGAAAGCTGCATGAAAAAGTCATATGCGAAGGGAAAGTAGGAAGGCTTAAAGGAGATTTGTATCACTATTCTTATAAAAGCCTATACCATCAGTTTAAAAAGACTATAGACTACGCCCAAAAGATGGCTGAAATTTTATATCACGAAGGAAAAAGATTTAGGTTTTATAATTTGTTCTTAAATCCAATCATCATTTTTTTAAAATTCTATTTCTTAAAACGTGGATTCTTAGAAGGCAAAAGAGGATTAATTATATCTTTTTCAGCTTTTATGTATGTATTTTTAAAATATGCATTTTTATATGAACTTCAGTTAAAGGAAAAATACAAAGATAAGCTTTGGTTATAATTGAAGAGCGAAAATCAATAGCATTGCCATTATGAAGCTATATAAATTTATGTATACCTATGGCAAGAAATTAGGAGACTGTTCCAAAAATTCACGCCGTCATTCTGAGCGAAGCGAAGAATCTCATGCTTCTCTTTTTAAGTCAAAAAATCAAAAAAAGATACCTCGGACTTCGTCCTCGGTATGACAAGAAAAGGTAAGCTTACGAGAATTTTGGAACACTCTTAGAAATTATTGATTTTTATAGAATTTTAAAAAGAAGGTCCTTTGGACTTACCTCAAGATGACAAATAACGGTCTAATGGTACCATTCTGAAGCCGGCGAAGAATCTCCTACTTTTATTGAATTTTTGACTAGACGTATTATGAAACTATATAATTTTAAGTATTAGAAGCTATTTTGAATATAAGTTTCACCTTAAAGCCGGTTGCAAATCATTAAGATAGATTAACTATATACAAGGAAAAACTCCATGATTGAAGTAAACATAGAAAAAACCTTGATTGGCTCGCAAGGAAGGTTTTTATTAAAAGTAAATTTTACAATGAAAAAGCATGAATTTTTATCAATATTTGGAAAGTCCGGCTCAGGAAAAACTACACTTTTAAGAATGATAGCAGGCTTAGAAAAACCAGACAAAGGCTTAATCAAAGTTGATGACACTATCTATTTTGACAGTGAGAAAAAAATAAATCTACCACCACAAAAAAGAAAGGTTGGAGTTGTATTTCAAAATTACGCACTTTTTCCAAACATGACAGTTTATGGAAACCTTGCCTTTGCAATGGAAAAAGAAGATAAACAAAAAATATTAGAAATGCTTGAAAAGATTGAATTATTAGAGCTCAAAGACAGATATCCATCTACACTATCCAGCGGACAACAGCAGAGAGTAGCCTTAGCAAGGGCGTTAATCAGAGACCCGGAAATATTGTTGTTAGATGAGCCACTTTCAGCATTAGACTATGAAATCAGATTAAAACTTCAAGATGAAATCAAAAAAATCCATAAAGATTACAAGCTTTCAACAATACTTATTTCTCATGATAAACCAGAAGTGTTTAAATTAGCAGATAGAGTAATTTTATTAGAAAATGGAAAAGTTATAAAACAAGGAACACCAAGAGATGTTTTTATAGAAAAAGAGATATCCGGAAAATTTTCTTTTTTTGGGGTTGTGATAGATATAAAACTTAGCGATTTAGCGAAAATATTGACTGTTGATATTAACGGAAATTTGGTTGAAGTTGTATATACGAATAAAGAAGATATCTCTATCGGAGATGAGGTTCTAATATCAGCTAAAGCTTTTAGTCCGATTGTTAAAAAAATAAGAAAATGACCCCGACGGGATTCGAACCCGTGTCGCCGGCGTGAAAGGCCGGTGTCCTAGGCCAGGCTAGACGACGGGGCCATTATTTTTAGTGAGTCGCCTGGGAATCGAACCCAGGACCACCGGTTTAAAAGACCGGTGCTCTGCCGACTGAGCTAGCGACTCATTCGTATTCAAAAATCAGATTAACATTATAGCATAAAATTAAAATTGTTGCAAGTTTTTGTATAAGTCATACCGGTTTGGGAAAATTCCGATTTTCTTGAATTCATAATATCACAAAAGTATTGTAAAGGTGATTTTTTGTTCAAACTATGATGAGGTCTTTCTGTGTTATACCATAGCATATATTGCAGCATCTTTTTTGATACATAACGATTTTTAAGAGATACAGGATTGTTATTACTGCTTTTATAATTTTTAATCCATCTGTATATAGTAGATTTTGATACACCAAAAGCTTCAACTGCAAGTTTTACTACAGTGTTTTAAAGCAAATTCTACAACTTGTAATCTAAAGATTATTTCTGGATGTTTTTGTATAACATCATCTAATTCTTTTACCTGCTTTAAAAGCTTTCTTTCAAGTGTATTAATTCTCTGAATGTAGGTAGATGTTTCTACTTTCTTTCTCATCTTTATCCTCCGATTTTCATGATTTTAAATTCTTTTATAATATTTTCCCATGTTTCTTTTAGCTTGTACAATTCTTCAGCTTTAGAATCTTAGCTTACCAAAGAAATATATCTTATTCTTAGTCATATTAAAATTTCAGCCACAGCCTACCAATTTATAACATTAATACATGGTATAATATCAATTATCATATAGTTAAGGAGGATTCATTGAGACCAGATGGTAGAAAACCTGCTCAACTTCGTCCTATAAAAATTACCAGAGACTTTAATATCTATGCAGAAGGTTCAGTCCTAATAGAATTTGGAAATACAAAGGTTATAGTTACTGCATCTGTTGAGGATAAAGTTCCACCTTTCTTAAAAGGCACAGGTCAAGGCTGGATTACTGCCGAGTATTCAATGATTCCAAGAGCATCAGAAACAAGAAGTCTTAGAGAAGTAGTTAGAGGTTCACCATCTGGCAGAACTCATGAAATACAAAGGCTGATAGGAAGAAGCTTGAGGGCTGCGGTTGACCTTAAAAAACTTGGGGAAAGAACAATTTGGATAGATTGCGATGTTATTCAGGCGGACGGTGGCACAAGGGTAGCATCTATTACAGGGGCATTTATAGCAGTTGCTGATGCTTGCATAAAACTAACAAAACAAAATTTAGTAAAAGCCAATCCTCTAAAAGATTATGTTGCAGCTATAAGCGTTGGAAAAGTTAGAAATGAAATAGTCTTAGACCTTAATTATGCAGAAGACTCAAACGCACAGGTGGATATGAACCTTGTTATGACCGGTAAAGGTGAGTTTGTAGAGATAGGGGCAACCGGTGAAGAAAACACATTTTCTCAAGAAGATTTTAATAAAATGCTTGAATATGGAAAATCTGGAATAGAAAGACTTATAAAAATTCAAAAAGAGTTTATAGAAGGAATTCCATCGATCGGACACTGGGAAAGAAAAAATATTAAAGAATTTGTATATAAAGAATGATTGGAGGTAAAAATTGAAAGAGAGTTTGGTAATTCTTGGCTCCCAATGGGGAGATGAAGGAAAAGGCAAAATAGTAGACCTTCTTGCTCCTGAATTTGATTATGTTGTTAGATATCAAGGTGGAAGTAATGCAGGACACACAGTTATAGCTAATGGTAAAAAGTACACTTTACACTTAATCCCATCCGGTATTTTACACGAAGGTGTTAAAAATATCATTTCTAACGGCGTTGTTGTAGATTTAGAAGAACTTTTAAAAGAAATGGAACAGGTTAAAGATGCTGTCAAAGATTTTAAAGACAAACTATATATAAGTGAAAGATGTCATATCGTATTTCCATATCACAAAATATTAGACAGCTTGTCAGAAAAATCTAAAGGAAAGGATAAAGTAGGAACAACGTTAAAGGGCATTGGACCGGCTTATATGGCTAAGTATGCAAGAACTGGTATAAGAATTGTAGATTTATTTGATAAAGAATATTTCAGAATTAGACTTGAAAAAGCTTTTAATGAAGCAAAAGAAATTGCTGAGAAAGTTTACGGGGAAACGTTTAATCTTGATTTAAATGAATTGTATGAAAATACACTTTCTAACTTTGAAAAAATAAAAGATTTAGTAGCCGACACTTCTTATCTTCTTGATAAAGTAATGAAGGAAGGCAAAAAAGTACTTTTTGAAGGTGCACAAGGAACAATGCTTGATATAGATATGGGAACATATCCATATGTAACATCTTCTAATGCGTCCGCTCTTGGCATCTGCAACGGTACAGGAGTTGCTCCAAAGTTAATCGGTCAAGCAAAAGTCTATGGAGTAAGTAAAGCTTATACTACGAGAGTTGGGGAAGGTCCATTTCCAACAGAGTTAAATGATGGAATTGGTGAAAGATTAAGAGAAGAAGGTCATGAGTATGGTTCTACAACCGGTAGACCGAGAAGATGTGGCTGGCTTGATTTAGTAGCTTTAAGATTTGCATGTAGAATAAACGGAATCGATGGCTTAATAATAACAAAGTTAGATGTTCTTGATGTTTTTGATGAAATCAATGTTTGCGTAGCTTATGATTACGAAGGACAAACTATTACAGAGTTTCCAGCATCATTACAAGTACTGGCTAAATGTAAACCTATCTATAAAACCATAAAAGGCTGGAAAACGTCAACAAAAGGATTAAAAGATATTACAAAATTACCAGAAAATGCTAAGGAATTTATAAAAACCATAGAGGAAAATACAGGCGTTAAAGTTGTGATGCTGTCAACAGGTCCAGAAAGGTCAGAATATATTTGGTGTATATCATAAATTATAGAGGTAAATTATCATGTACGATGTAATGAAGCAAGCCGAAGAAAAGCTTGTTCAGGTAGGTTATGACCTTACAATTTCTGTAATTGTTTTTGTGCTTTCTGTTATCATACTGACGGTAATTTTTGATATTATTCTAACAATTTGGAATAACAAAAAACCTCCAGAGGAGAGAAAGTCTTCTCTGGTTATTTTCTTAATATCTGTATTTGTAGGATGGGCTATAACAACCTTAGTTTTTGTATACAGAATGGTTATGATAGGCTTAGAGCATTTGAAAAATTAAAACATTTTACTTCTCACCTACCACCAAATACATCTTTACAAATCCAAAATAATCTCCATTTTCAGCTTTATATACATTTCTTAAAAACACTGCAAAACGGGATTCGCTGTTTGGATAAAGATATCCATTCCAAACTACTTCTACATTGTTAAGTTTTTTCAAAGTGTCTTCTTCGACAAGAGCAAGTATATATTTATGATTGTTTTGATACTCTAAAATTTGATTAGAGCTATAATCTCTTAGAACCTTTCTTTTTGTATAAAACGGAAGATTGTGAAAAAATCTATTTTCTATGATCAAAGGAATAGACCTATCCGGGACTTTTTCATTTACAATTTTACCAATCTCTTTATAAGGTCTGTAATGTTCAACCTTGACTAATAAAGAAATCGCAAAAATTAAAAACGTCATGAGCATTGCTATAAACGGCAATAGCTTATAATCTTTATATCTAATTAAGTAAAGGAACGGAAAAACACAGAAGATATAATAAAAGTAGTCAAGTTTAAAAAGATAAACAATTCCAAAATTTAAAACTGTTATTATTATGGTAGCAACAAAAAAAGAGAAATACCACAGATACTTTTTAAAACCATCTGGATTATAATTTGCTAAATAGTACCCAACAAATATAGATAATGCTGGGAATGCTTGGATAAAGTAAGTTGGAATTTTACCTTTTGCGATTGTAAAAATTACAAGCATAACAATAAACCAGCTGAAAATAAAAGAAAACTCTTTTAACCATTTTTTATAACTATCAATCAAACTGAAATAAAAAACAAGAGAATACGGCAGAAAGCCCCAAAGTATCACGATAAGGTAGAAAAATATGTCTGAGAATTTAAACTCTTCTCCAAAAGCTCTTTTTATTGTCTCTTCATTATAAACCTGCCAAAACATAGAGCCAAATTTTAGATGCATATAGACAAACCAGCTAAGACCTATTATTAATGTAATTGGAAGTCCTATGTAAGGTTTTAACTGCCAAATCTTATTTAGCCAAGTTTTTACATTAAAATTACTCTCTGCTAATAGATACAGTCCTACGATGCCACCAATTACAAGTATATAAGGATACCCTTTTGTCAAAACAGTTAGACCAAGAGATACATAAGATAAAAAAATGTATAAAAATTTATTTTCTTTGTATCCTTTAAGAAAAAGATAAAGCGTTAAAGTAAAGAAAAATAAAAGTGGAACTTCCGGCGATGCATATCTTGAATTAATAATAAACTGAAAGCTTAAAGCCATGGCAAAAAATGAAAAAATTGCTGTCTTTTTATCAAAAAGCAGATTTGCAATTTTATAAGTTAAAAATGAACTTCCAAAAGCCATTAAAACGATCGGAAGTCTAATGGCAAATTCATTCATTCCAAAAATAAAAACAGATAAAGCTATAGACCAGTAAGTCAGCGGCGGTTTGTTAAATCTTGGTTCATAGTTGTAATAGATATCAAGAAAATTGCCGGATTCAAACATTTCTCTGACAGCTTCGGCGTAAAAGCTTTCGTTAGGAATCCAGATTGCGTTAAACCAAAAATTCCAAAAGTAAACAAAAAGTGTTAAAAATATAAAAAGATAGTATTTTAAGTCTTCTTTTTGAATCAAAATCTGTCTCCATAGCAAGATTTTTAGCATAAAATTTTATCATAGAGGGGGTTTAAGTTATAATAATGTAAGCAAGAATGTAAAGAATGTTAAAAAGCATGCATTTTGTTTTGGAATAACTGAATAAGACTAATATTATATGCCTTGAACGATAGTGATTTTTAAGAATTTAAAAGGAGATCCTTTAGCCTTATGGCCTCGGAATGACAGAAAAAGGTTGAATTGTAAGCATTAGAGAAAAGATAACCTTTATTTGTCATTCTACAGTCGGCAAAGAGTCCTCTACTATTACTGAATTTCTCATCCGAAGCATATAACAACAGAATAAGACTAAAAAATTTTACAAGAGACCCTTTGGACTAAAGTCCTTGGGATGATGAAAGGGTTGATTGATTAAAAGAAGGATAACCTATAGAGATATTCTATCTTAAGTCAAAAGATGTAAAATCAAAAATAGTAATAATCCCTAAAAAAATTGGCAAAATGGACTATAACGGTGCTGAATTCTTAGGCGTTGAAGGATTCTGCACAATAAGAAAAGATGATAGGGTTTTCAATGTTGAGAAGATTCTTGAAATTAGGGAGATAGAATGAAAAATATATATCTTGTTGGATTTATGGGAAGTGGAAAGTCTACAGTAGGAAAGATTTTGGCCGAAAAATTAAATATGAATTTTGTTGATACTGATAAGCTTATTGAAGAAAAGGAAGGAATGAAAATAAAAGATATTTTTGAGCAAAAAGGAGAAAGCTATTTTAGAGAGCTTGAAAGAAAACAGATAGAAGCAATAGTTAATCAAGAAGGACTTGTAGTTTCTACCGGTGGTGGACTTGGGGCAAATTTGGACAATATGAATTTGATGAAAAAAAACGGAGATGTTGTGTGGCTTGATGTAAGTTTAAACACAGTCTTAGATAGGCTAAAAAACGACCAAGACAGACCATTATTAAAACAACCTATAGAAAAAATAAGACAACTTTTTGAAGAAAGGAAGAATGTATACAGACTTGCAAACATAAGGATCAATGCAGACAAAAAAACACCAAGCCAAATTGTAGAAGAAATTTTAACAAAAATAAAAAGGAGATAACTTATGAACATTTTAATCACAGGTGGAGCAGGTTATATCGGTAGTCATGTAGTAAAACAGATAATAGAAAACACAGACCACAACGTAGTAATCATTGATAATCTTTCAACAGGTTCATTGAAAACTATTAAAACGCTAAACGAAATCCATCAGCAAACAGGCAAAAATACAGAGCTTACTTTTATTGAAGCAGATTTAAAAGATTTTCAGATGATAGAAGGAATATTTAAAGCTAAAAAATTCGATGCTGTGATTCATTTTGCAGCAAGCATTGTGGTACCAGAAAGTGTAAAAAATCCAATTAAATACTATATGAACAACACAGTGAACACAACCAATCTTATCAATCTTTGTCTTAAATATGGTGTCAATAAGTTTATTTTCTCTTCTACCGCTGCAGTGTACGGTCAACCGGATGAAATTCCGGTGAAAGAAACAACGCCAACACTACCAATAAATCCTTATGGAAGAAGTAAATTAATGAGCGAAACAGTACTTAACGATGTAGGAACAGCTCATCCTGAATTTAAGTATGTAATACTCAGATATTTTAATGTTGCCGGAGCAGACTTAAAAATTAGAATAGGGCAGAGATTTCCAAATGCAACCAATCTAATAAAAGTGGTAGCAGAAACAGCGGTTGGTAAGAGAGATAAAATGTATGTTTTTGGTACAGATTATCCAACACCAGATGGTACTTGTATAAGAGATTATATTCATGTTGATGATTTAGCAGACGCTCACATTAAAAGTTTAGAGTATTTAATCGATAATAATAGTAATGTATTTAATTGTGGATATGGTAGAGGGTACTCTGTCTTGGAAGTTATCAATACTATGAAGGAAGTTTCAGGAGTAGATTTTAAAGTTGAGTATACCGGTCGTAGAGAAGGAGACCTGGCTGTATCAATAGCAGATAATACTAAAATTTTAAACAATTTAAATTGGAAGCCACAGTACGATGATTTAAAGCTAATTTGTAAAACAGCTCTTGAATGGGAGAAAAAACTATTGCAGGAGGAGGTTTAAAATGAGAAAGTTCTTATTATTTTTTGCTTTGGTTTTCTTAGCATCATGCTCAACAGTTACAAATTTAGATTATGCTAAATTAAATTTAAAAGAAAAAAACATAACGGTTCTTCCATTTGAAAACTATACAGAAACACCTTTAGCAGGGCTTAGAGTAAAAAGTATAACAGAGGGAGTTGTTTCTTCAAAAGGATATAAACTATCCATTACAAATGTTAAACAAGATAAAGATTATAGCCCTGAGGAAATTAAGAAGCTTTTACAAGAGTTAAAAGAAAGTAACATAGATTATGCAATTACCGGGAGTGTAAACGAATTTAGATACAAAACCGGCATCGATGGAGAGCCAGCAGTAAGTATTACTGTTAAAATTTATGATATCAAACAAGAAAAAGAAGTTTACACAAGTGTATCTTCAAAAACAGGATGGTCTCATGAATCTATTACAACCGTAGCACAAAAAATACTAAACAAAATCATTCCTTAAAATTCCTTAAAAAACTATGCTTTTAACAAAGTTTTTAAGGGAATTAAACTTAAAAATATTAATTGCTGAAATATTTATATTTACATTAGCTTTATTATTTATTGGAATGTATACAAACCCATCTGACCCCCTGTTTATAGAATCTAAATTTGGTTATTTATTTTATCTTCTTCCACTACTTGTGTTTACCCTTTACTATGGGTTAGTTGCAGGAATTATAAGTTTTTTTACAGTTGTTTTAATGGCATTTTTCTTTTATAAAGAATTTCCAATAGTTTATATTCTATGGTTATTTCTGTTTGTACTTGTAGCATCAGAATTTAATTATTATTGGTCTGAAAATGTAAAAAAAACAGAAGAGAAATTTAAATATACTAGTGAAAAGTTAAG
>NZ_JAPYVU010000048.1 GCF_028276765.1 Sulfurihydrogenibium sp. | reverse complement strand
GATAGTCTTATTTTTGTAGCGTTCTTTTCAGCAATATTAAGGGTTTCTTCTAAGGTTATGCTGTATGCGTTTATTAATGGTACTGCTATTAGACTAAGTATTAGCTGTTTTTTCATTTTTTTCACCTTTAGTTTATAGCTTTAACCGGCATTCCATCTTTCAGCATCATTAAGTTTGTAATAGCTATTTTATCACCTTCTTGAAGATTTCCTATTATATCTACAAAGCCAAAAGATTGATTGATTACATCTACTTTTACTTTAAAAGCTTTTCCATCCTGGATTTTATACACAAAACTTTCATTTCCTGCTAAAAGCAAAGCTTGCTCAGGAATTCTAAATCCTTTTTTTACATCAACAACTATGTTAGCTTTACCGTACATATTTTCTTTTAATTTGTCATCAGGATTTTCTACTAATGCTTTTACCACAATCAAGTTATTTTGGTCAAGGGATGAAGATATATAATCTATTTTTCCTTTGACCTTTCCTACTCCATCTATATCAATATCTATTAAACCTCCGATTTTTATATTTTTTATATACTGCTGCGGTAGGCTAAAGACTGCCCATAGCGGACTAGGCTTTAAGATATAAAACATTTGTGTTTGACTATCTACATAATCTCCAATGCTTATAAATCTTTTATCAACAATTCCATCAAATGGAGCTTTTATAACTGTTTCGTTTTTCTGTCTTTCATACTCTTTTAATGTTGCTTCAGCTGAGCGGAGTTGATTTAAAGCAATCTCCATATCTGTTTTAGCATTGTCAACTTCTTCTTTGGCTATAAGTTCTTTTTCAAACAGCTGTTTTCTTCTTTCATATATAGCTTTTTTATTCAAATAGTTTGCTCTAAGTTGTTCTATGACTGAAATTTGTGATTCTATTTGGTATTGTTCTTTTTCTGGTTGGATTATTGCAAGTGGCTGTCCTGCTTTGACATACTGTCCTTCTTCTATAAATAATTTTATTACTCTGCCATTAACTTGTGGTTTTAAAGTTGCTGATGTTTTTGCTTGTAATGTTGCATTTGCTGTATAGATTATTGGGATTTCTTGAGATTTTAGCTCTAAAACTTTTACAACCGGTGTAGGTTTTTGTTTTGGCTGTTCTTGTTTTTTAGGATTTATAGACTTGACTATAAATAAGCCAACGGCTAAGATTGCTATGGCTATTAGTATTGGAATGATTTTATTTTTCATTTAAATCCTCTTTGACTGATTTATCAGTCATAATTATACGACATTGAAATAAATAGTGTCAAGGAGAAGAATATTACTCAAATAAAGAGGTCTACTATTTAATCAGATTAAGTGCTCTTGTGCTTATCATCAAGATATAAAACAGAAACTATTGATAGATTTTTACTTGATGAGTTTTCAATTCCTCATAGGTAGGCTACAAACGATGCGGAGTTTTTGGACAATTTAGCCGTATTTGAAGGTTTCAATTCCTCATAGGTAGGCTACAAACTATTCCGTTGTCGTCTTCATCTATTTTTCCGGGAATTGTTTCAATTCCTCATAGGTAGGCTACAAACTCCATCTCCCTGATTATATACAAAAAAAATTAAGCCCATTTCAATTCCTCATAGGTAGGCTACAAACCCGTCAACTTTTAACCTATGAAATTAGATGACTTTCTAAGTAGAGTTCAGCGCAGGCTACAAACCCGTCAACTTTTAACTCAAAAATAAATTCGCAAAAATCTTATTCAATTGCCAATGTATAAAACATTATACCAAATTTTTAAAAAATCCGCAAGTTGAAGTTTTTTGCAGCAAACCTCGATATATAGAAAATATATTATTATATTTTATACTTCAACTTCCCATCACAAGCCAACCGCTGAAAACCACAAACTCAGAAGCTCGCTGCAAATACCACTCCTTAACTTCCCGATCTTAAAAAATTTTAAAATAAAAAAACTCCTAAATCTCAAAAAACTTAAATGCTTAAAATTTCAAAATCAAAAAATCTAATATAACAAATACTTACATTCACTTTTCAAAAAATCTTTTTAAAAACATCACTACACAAGCTTAAATCAAGCATCAAAAGATAAAATCACATTATCAATACCTTAGCTTTACTGACTGCTAAATCATCTCACCAAGCCATCAAGCAATCTAACAAAAAACACTAAGCTATTGATAAACAAACTTCTAACGTTTCACTTCTCACGTCTCACGTTTCACTTAAAATAAGCTTGTGTGTGCTAACCTATTCAATTGCCAAGGTACAGTTAAAAAAATTAAAAAGCTATTATAAATATACAAAAAAATTTTCTATATGTCAAGCAGAAATAGAGGGTGTTCCAAAATTTTCGTAAGCTTAACTTTTCGTGCCATCTTGAGGACAAAGTCTAAAGAATCTCTTTTTTGATTTTTTAATTTGAAAACAAAATACGAGATTCTTCGCTACGCTCAGAATGACACCATTGGATAACTCTAAGCAAAATTTGAGAGGGTGTTCCAAAATTCCTGTAAGTTTACCTTTCCTTGTCATACCGAAGCCGTTGGTTGAAGAATTTCGTTTTTTGATGTTTTTTGAAAAGAAAAACAGGAGATTCTTCGCTGGCTGCAGATGACTATGTGAATTTTTGGAATACACTTAGTAGAAATTTAAAGCATACTACTATTTAACATATGCTAAAATTTTTAAATTCTATAAAATAGTCTTAGAGGTGATAAGAAAATTGGCATCTAACAAGAATGTAGCTTTTTCAGGAATGGTTGGGAATATTTTAGAATGGTATGATTTTACTTTATATGGCTATCTTGCTGTAATTTTATCTCAGCTATTTTTTCCATCAGAAAACGAAACCGTATCACTTCTTGCATCGTTTGGGGCGTTTGCTGTAGGATTTTTCTTTAGACCTCTTGGCTCTGTTTTGTTTGGATATATAGGTGATAAGTACGGTAGAAAAAAGGCTTTGATACTTTCTATCTTTTTGATGGCTATACCTACATTTTTGATAGGATTACTTCCAACCTATCAGCAGATTGGGATTTTAGCTCCAATACTACTTACTTTTTTTAGAATACTTCAAGGGCTGTCAACAGGTGGAGAGTATACAACTTCCGTTACGTTTGTGGTAGAGCATGCACCAAAAGACAGAAGAGGCTTTTTTGGAAGTATAAATTTACTTGGTGCTGTGATTGGAATTATGTTTGGTTCTTTAATGGGAGCGTTTTTAACTTCTACTTTCGATAAAGAAACTTTACTTGATTGGGGTTGGAGAGTTGGATTTTTATTTGGAATAGTATTAGCTATAGTAGGAATGTACATTAGAAAAAACACATCTGAAACACCGGAATTTTTAGCAATAGAGGAAGAAAACAAAACAAAAAATCCACTACTGAAAACATTCATACACCATCCAAAAGAGTTTTTAATAGCTATTATCTACAGTAGCTTACAAGGTGTAGCGTTTTTCTTATTATTTGTCTATATGCCAACGTTTTATAGTAAAGTATTAAAAATTGAGATGTCAAAGGCTTTGTTTATAAACAGCTTTGCGATGTTTGTTTTGATAATCTTAATACCTGTAATGGCTCATTTGTCAGACAAGTATGGCAGAAAACCATTTTTATTAGCATCTACATTTTTATATTCAGCGGCTTCTGTATTTTTATTTAAAGCAATTTTATCAGGCGATATCCGTATCATTGTAATGTCTCATGTTGCGTTTGCTGTAATATCATCACTGTTTATGTCTATACTTCCTACATTCTTGGTAGAAAACTTTCCGCCGGATGTAAGAAATACTGCGTTTTCTGTTGGATACAACATATCTCTTGGAATATTTGGCGGAACAGTTCCTATGGTTGCTACGCTTCTAATTCAAAAAACAGGTATTTTATACTCTCCGGCTGTTTATCTTTCTGCGGTTGCATTTATATGTTTTCTTACTACTTTATTTATAAAAGAGTCTTTCAAAAATGAAATATAGGTGATTAACATGCCAGCATTAGCTAAAAAAACAGTTCATGATTATTTAAAGCTTCCAGAAGGCTCGCCATATCAACTTATCCAAGGGGAGCTTGTTACGAGTCCAGCTTCAAGTATTTTTCATCAAAAGATATCAAAAAGAATTTTTCAGATTTTGTATAAAAATATAGAAAATGACCAAAAAGGAGAGGTTTTTTACTCTCCAGTAGATGTATACTTAGACGAAGAGAATGTATTCCAGCCAGATTTAGTGGTTGTTTTAAAAGATAGTAAAGCTAATATAGAAGAGAAGGGAATAATTGGAGCTCCTGATGTAGTAATAGAAGTTTTATCACCTTCAAGTGCATACTATGATTTGGTTGAAAAAAAAGAGGTATATCAAAAATACGGTGTAAAAGAGTATTGGATTGTTGACCCAAAAAGAAAAACAGTAGAGATTTATAAAAACTCTGACGATGGGTTTGTTCTTGTAGCTTCTGCAAGGGAAAACGGTAAGGTGTTTTCTGAAATTCTGAGTTTAGAATTTGATCTAAATGATATTTTTAAAGAGGAGTAGAGGATGGCAAAAATAGTTAAGTTTGGGAATTTTGAAGAAAAACCGGAAGAAAATAAAGAAGAAGTCATTGATGAAGTAGTTTCTCAGTCTCAAAATGATGAAGAAATCCAGATAAAAAAAGCGGTAGAAGAGCATATTCTTGCTAATTTTGCAGTAAAAGAAGTTCTTGAGATGGATATTGTTTACAAAATAAACAAATCTGATATTGGAGTCATTGGGACAGTAGCTTATGAACATAAGAGAAGGGGAGGTCCTTTTATAGCAGATTTTATAGCAAAAGGATATAAAAGCAAAAATCAGTATATAATAGATACGTTGGCTTTTGAGTTAGGTGAACCTGATTTATACAGAAATATATTTACTATATTGAAAGCCAAGAAAGCTTTACCAGAAATCGATTAAAGAGAGGTTTTTTTAAAATGGGCTTACCAAGTTTAAGAATAGGAAAGTATGAATTTGAATATCCAATAATCCAAGGTGGAATGGGTGTTGGTATATCGTGGGAAAATTTGGCAGGCAATGTTTCTAAGCATGGATGCTTAGGAGTCGTATCAGCCGTTGGAACAGGATACAGATATCCTAACTATGTAAGACTAAAAGATGGAAGACCGATAGGAAGTAAGTATATTCACAACAAAGAAGCTTTAACAAAAATAATACAAGATGCAAAAGAGATTGCAGGTGGGGAAAAAGCTATAATAGGCGTAAACATTCTCTGTGCCATTACAGAGTACGATAGAGTCGTTAGAGATTCTATTGAAGCCGGTGCTAAAATAATAATCTCCGGTGCAGGATTGCCACTTAGACTTCCTGAGTATGCGGAAGGTTCTGATGCTGCTCTTGTGCCGATTGTATCTTCTGCAAGGGCTTTAAGGGTAATCTGTAAACACTGGAAAAAGAAATATAACAGACTTCCTGATGCAGTAGTGCTTGAAGGTCCATTGTCCGGGGGTCATCAAGGGATACCTTATGAAGACTGTTTTAAGCCAGAATATCAGTTAGAAAATCTTCTTCCTGAGGTTTTAAAAGAGAGGGATATGTGGGGAGATTTTCCGGTCATAGTTGCAGGTGGAATTTGGAGTAAAGAAGATATTGAGTGGTATATTTCACAAGGTGCTGCCGGCGTTCAGATGGGTACGAGGTTTGTTGGAACTTATGAATGTGATGCATCACCAGAATTTAAAAAAGTTATCATAAATGCAAAAAAGGAAGATATAGTTTTACTTAAATCACCTGTTGGCTATCCGGCAAGGGGAATTGTAACAAAGCTTATAAAAGATATTGAAAGAGGAATAGCTCCGGAAGTTAAATGTGTATCTAACTGTGTGGTACCATGTAATCATGGAGAAGAAGCTAAAAAAGTTGGATACTGTATAGCAGATAGACTTGGAGATGCTTACCTTGGAAGAGTAGAAACTGGATTATTCTTCTCCGGTGCTAATGGATATAGAATTAAAAGATTAGTTCATGTGAAGGATTTAATAAGAGAACTTGTTGAAGGAATACCATCCGGACAAGAGGAGCCGGAAGAAAGCTTAATAGCAAAATGAAATTAGAAGGAATTATCCAAGACCAGCTTAACAGTTTATTAGAGATAAAAACAGATGATGGATATACCATAGAATCAGTTCATTATAGGACTACTTTATGCGTTTCATCTCAGGTTGGATGTTCGGTCAGATGTGCATTCTGTGCATCTGGCTTAAATGGTCTTATGAGAAATCTTTCATCACAAGAGATTATTAATCAGTATGAAATAGCAAAAGACCAAGGATTTGAGATTACAAACATAGCCTTTGCCGGAATTGGTGAACCGCTGTTAAATTTTGAAAATGTTAAGCAAGCATTTGATTACTTTAAGTATATTGGTTTAAAAGTTAGCTTTTACACAACAGGATTTCCCATAAAATACTTTAAAGAGCTACTTCATCTAAATCATGATGGACTGACATTATCTCTACATTCAGTTTTAGAAGAAAAAAGAAAATTCTTAATTCCAAACTCTCATAGCATAGAAGAATTAATTCAAGTCTTTGAAGAACATTTAAAAACTTTATCAAGCAGAAAAAGAAAGCTTTACTCTATTGGATATCTGCTAATTTATGGAGAAAACGACTCTGACGAAGAGTTAGAAGCTTTAGCAAACATTGCAAAAAGATTAAACATTGGAGTTTCTTTGCTTAAATACAATGAGATAGAAAGTTTGCCATTTAAAACTACTCCGGATGAAGAGTACGAAAAAGCATTTTTAAAGCTAAAAAGTCATGGAGTTAGAACAACTTTATCTAATAGATACAGAACAAGAAAAATAGGCGGTTGTGGTACTTTGATGGTAAATAGGTTAACAGGAGTGAGGATGCTCTAAAATTCCTGTAAGCTGTATAATGTATGTATAAAATGAAGTTACCTTTGCTGGTCATCCTGAGGACGTAAGTCTGAAGGATCTTCTCTTTCAATGTCTTTTTGATAGGGAAGAAGGCAAATATGAGATTCTTCGCTTCGCTCAGAATGACGAAATAGATGGCATGAAGGCGGAATTCTTCGTACGGCTACAGAATGACAAAAAACGCAAAAATAGTATTCTTATTACAAATGCAAAATGATAGTATATCAAATCTTAAAATTTTTTCAAATATTCATTCTCTATGAAAGCCTAAATCACTCCACTCTTTAAAATATCATGAATATGAACTATTCCTATTGGCTTGCTGTTTTCAACCACTGGAAGGACTGTTATGTTATATCTTTCCATCAGCT
Source organism: Sulfurihydrogenibium sp. (assembly GCF_028276765.1). Classification (NCBI taxonomy): domain Bacteria; kingdom Pseudomonadati; phylum Aquificota; class Aquificia; order Aquificales; family Hydrogenothermaceae; genus Sulfurihydrogenibium; species Sulfurihydrogenibium sp. Next base: position 5,520 of record NZ_JAPYVU010000048.1, on the reverse strand, counting down.
CCAATGCTTGAAGAACATACCAATGTTTTTCAGCTACTTTCGGATTTTTTGTCATAGCATCTTTTGCCAAAGAATTGTCTATACTGCCACCTTTATTTATAAATCTTCTTAGGTCGCCATCTGTTATAATTCCCACTAAATTATTATCTTTATCAACTATCAAAACAGCACCTAAGCCTTTTTCTGACATTTCAATAATAGCTTCTCTCAAAGGTGTATCTGTATAAGATAATGGTAGGTCTTTTCTCATGATATGCTCAACTTTCATAAGCTTTTTGCCAAGAGAACCACCTGGATGAAATCTTGCAAAATCTTCTTCTTTAAAACCTCTTAATGTAAGTAATGCTACTGCCAAAGCATCACCAAGAACAAGGGTTGCCGTTGACGTTGAAGTTGGTGCTAAATTCAGCGGACAGGCTTCTTTGTCAACGTTTAAATATAAAACCACATCAGAATATTTTGCCAAAGTAGAGTCTTTTTTATTTGTTATAGAGATTATCTTGTTGCCCCATCTTTTTAAAATTGGAACGATTGCGATTAATTCCGGAGTTTCACCACTGTTTGAGATGGCTAAAATCAAGTCTTCTTTTTCTACCATCCCAAGGTCGCCGTGAATGGCTTCGGCTGGATGTAAGAAAAATGAAGGTGTACCCGTTGATGAAAAAGTAGAAGAAATTTTTTTGCCTATGATTCCTGATTTGCCAATTCCTGTTATCACAACTTTACCTTTACAGTTTAAAATTAAGTTTACAGCCTTTTCAAAATTTTCATCTAACGAATCTTTAAGTCTGTTTAACGCGTTTATCTCCTCATCTATTGTTTTTTTTGCAATATCCAAAATCAATTTAACTTAGCCTCAGTTATTGTTAGATTTTCTTTTGACCCACAGCCATTGCATCCACCACAGCTGTTTTGTGGCTTAATCATTCCTTTTTCTTCAAGCTCTTTGAAGCTAATTTCAATCGTATCATTTTCTTCGTTTGTTAAGATTATTTTCTCTCTTATAAAATCATAGTATTTAACTGTATAATCTTTGCCGTCCCAATTGATGGTTGAACCAATTTCCGGAAGGTCTTTTTTAATCTCATAATTTCCAAGTTCATAAGTCAAACAGCACATAAGCCTTCCGCAGATTCCTGTAAACTTTGCCGGCGTCGGCGGAAGATTTTGGTCTTCTAAAATTTCTACAGAGATATTTTCAAATTTATCTAAAAATACATTACAGCAACACTGTTGACCGCATATACCAATTGCACCTGCGATTTGAACCCCATCTCTCACTCCAACCTGCCTCATCTCTATTCTCATCTTTATCTTTTTAGCAAGAATCTTTACAAGCTCTCTGAAATCTACTCTACTTTCTGCAGTATAATAGAAAATTACTTTACTTCTGTTTATTGGTATGTAAGCTTTTAAAAGATTCATCTTTAATCCTTGATTGCTTGCTTCTTCTTTACAGGTTTTAAGATGCTCCTGAGCTTCGTTTTCGTAAGCATCAAACTTCATAATGTCTTCTTTTGTTGCTTTTCTAAGAAATTTATAATTTTTTAATTCCGGTGTGTAAACTGTATTACCAAGAACTAAAACAAGCTCCTCACCTTTTTCTGATTCAATAACTACAAAGTCCCCCTTTTTTACACTTACTGGAACCTCTACTTCGGAAAATTTGTTTGTATCAAAAAACCTTATTCTAACTGGTTTTATATTATTCATACAATGCTCCTTTTTGAGTTAGTCTAAAATAAAAGCTTTCAACAATCAACTTTTTCTTAACACCCTTTCTTAAACTTGTAATGGCCAATCTATACTGATTTAAAAATCTTTGATAGTTATCTATATCTTTTAAATCTTTGCTATGCTTAATGTAGAATTTAAAAATTATATCAAAAAAAAGATTTACATCTTCTATATCCATCTTGTCTATCTTGGCTGCTATTGAAAATATACCCTCCGGATGTTTTTTGTTTATCAAAATCCCAACAAAATCTTTAGCCCATACATAAATATCCTCTTTTTTCAATAACGTAGAAGCAATACATAAGCTTCCATCTGATATATCAGCTAGCTCTTTAATCTTTTTTTCATCATTTAATTTTAGACTTAAAATATCAATAACATCCTGATGGCTTAACTTTCTAAATCTAATTTTTTTTAGCCTTGAAACTATTGTAGGAAGAAGCTGATTTTGATTAGAGGTTGTAAGTATGATTAAAGTGTTTGATGGTGGTTCTTCCAAGGTTTTTAGCAACGCATTTGCACTTTCTGTATTTAAATTTTCTGCCTTTTCTATGATTAAAACCTTTCCTTTCGAAGACTTTAAAGAAAGAAAGCTTATAGCTTCTCTAATTTGGTCTATTTTTATCTCTCTGTTGTCAGATTGAACAAGCATTATATTGGGATGCGGTGTTAGGTTTGTGTTTTCATAAACATTAGAAATTAAATTATTGACTAACTTACAATCATTACATACTCCACACCCAAAACCTTCTTTCTTTTCGCATAAAAAACCACGAGCAGTATATAAAGCCAATAACTTTTTACCAATACAATCTTTGCCTTCATATAGTAAGGATAAAGAGTCGTAATTTTTATGTAAATATTTCTTAATCAGTGTCTTTTCTTTCTCGTGCCCGATAACTTTCATATTATACTTCTCTGCTTTAACGAATCGACAATAATTTTGTGTATTTCCATAATGTCCATCGTTCCATCAATGACAACAAATCTATCTTTTTCATTTTCAGCAATCTTTAAAAATCCTTCTCTTAACTTTTTATGAAATTCTATATCTTCACTCTCTATTCTGTCTTTACTTTCGCTTAATCTTTTAAGACTAATTTCAACAGGAATATCTATCAAAAATGTTAAATTAGGCTTTAATCCATCTGTTGCAAGAGTATTTAGATAGCTGACAATCTCATAATCAATCCCTCTTGCATAGTGCTGATATGCAGTTGTAGAGTCAATGTATCTATCTGATAATACTATATAACCGGCTTCTAAGCTTGGTTTGATTATGTTGTGAATATGTATATTTCTGTCTGCTTCGTAAAGCAAAAGTTCAGCTATGTATGGAAATTTTTCATCCCATTTTGAAAGTAATATTTCTCTAATCTTTTGACCTATTTTAGTCCCGCCAGGTTCTCTTGTCTTTATAACATTCTTACCTATACTTTTTAAGTAATCATAAAGAAGATTTATCTGTGTAGTTTTACCTGATGCTTCTATTCCTTCAAACGTAATAAAAAACCCCATTTATCCTCGCATAAATCATAAAAATTTTAACCGCTTGGTATATAATTTTAGCATAAACAAAGTAGGAGGTTTTTAAAATGGCAATAGACAGACAAAAGGTTGAGGAAGTTTTAGAGCAAGTTAGACCATATTTAAGATTTGACGGTGGAGATGTTGAACTTGTTGATGTTGGTGAAGATGGTACTGTTTATGTTAGATTAATGGGTGCATGTTCAGGATGTCATATGTCTTTATGGACTTTAAAAGGCGGTGTAGAGGCAAGATTAAAACAAGCTATTCCTGAAGTTAAAGAAGTAGTAGCTGTAAATTTAGGATAATCACGTAAAAAGAGGTTTTTATCTTCGTTCAGAATGATATTATAGAGATACATAGGCAGATATTCTTCGCTCGGCTGTAGAATGACAGCTTTCAATTTCTGCTTGACAGATAGAAAATTTTTTTGATATACTTATTACATAATTTTTAATTTTTTAACTGTACCTTGGCAATTGAATAGGTAAGCCCGCACAAGCTTGTTTTACGTGAAACGTGAGACGTGAGATGTGAGACGTTAGATATTGGTTTATCAATATCTTAGTGATTTTTGTTAGATTGTTTGAATGCTTAGTGAGATGACTTAGCAGTCATTGAAGTTAAGGTATTGGTAAAGTGATTTTATTTTTTGATGTTTGATTTAAGCTTGTGTAGTGATGACTTAAAAGGGATTTTTTGAAGAGTAGTTGTAAGTGTTTGTTGAAATAAACTTTTTGATTTTTAATTTTTTAATGCTTAATTTTTTGAAAATTTGCAGTTTTTTATTTTAAAATTTTTTAAGATCGGGAAGTTAAGGAGTGATATTTGCAGCGGGCTTCTGAGTTTTGGGTTTTCAGCGGTAGGCTTGTGATGGGATGTTAAAGGATAAAATATAATAATATATTTTCTGTATATCGAGGTTTGCTGCAAAAAACTTCAACTTGCAGGTTTTTTAAAAATTTGGTATAATGATTATCAGAATATTGATAGAGTAAGCTGAAAGCGATTTTATTTTTGAGTTAAAAGTTAACGGGTTCCATCTGAACCGTGTGGGTTATAAAGCATAAACTGTTTCTACCATTTTTCTTTACCTCCTAAGTTCCATCTGAACCGTGTGGGTTATAAAGTCAAACAAAGCAGTATAAAACTCATCCACATGCACTTTGTTCCATCTGAACCGTGTGGGTTATAAAGGACTGAAATGTCAGGAACCTTAACTATTAACTTCTCGACGGTTCCATCTGAACCGTGTGGGTTATAAAGTTTTTAATTTTTCTTTTCCTCCTGCCTTGACCTCTTGCGTTCCATCTGAACCGTGTGGGTTATAAAGCAATCTCTTCATTGTCAAATTCTTCTTCTTCGTCAAGAGTTCCATCTGAACCGTGTGGGTTATAAAGGTGCTCGTCAGTCCCTTGGCGAATGGGACAGGGTTGGTTCCATCTGAACCGTGTGGGTTATAAAGTTTTTAATTTTTCTTTTCCTCCTGCCTTGACCTCTTGCGTTCCATCTGAACCGTGTGGGTTATAAAGCAATCTCTTCATTGTCAAATTCTTCTTCTTCGTCAAGAGTTCCATCTGAACCGTGTGGGTTATAAAGGTGCTCGTCAGTCCCTTGGCGAATGGGACAGGGTTGGTTCCATCTGAACCGTGTGGGTTATAAAGTCATTTCTTTAATGTACCAAGGAGTGGCATAATCATTGTTCCATCTGAACCGTGTGGGTTATAAAGTAGTAATAGAACTCTATCTCTATATCAACAGAACTTCGTTCCATCTGAACCGTGTGGGTTATAAAGTCGGACGGCACGACTAAGGTTGAAAACGTAGTTGATGTTCCATCTGAACCGTGTGGGTTATAAAGCTCTTCTGAAAGTATAAACATTACTTTTTACATAAGTGTTCCATCTGAACCGTGTGGGTTATAAAGGTGCTCGTCAGTCCCTTGGCGAATGGGACAGGGTTGGTTCCATCTGAACCGTGTGGGTTATAAAGTCATTTCTTTAATGTACCAAGGAGTGGCATAATCATTGTTCCATCTGAACCGTGTGGGTTATAAAGCACTAACATTCCTTGACCAACTTATAAGTCTTGATAGGTTCCATCTGAACCGTGTGGGTTATAAAGGAAATTGAGATAAAAAGGAAAGAAGAAGAATTAGGAAGTTCCATCTGAACCGTGTGGGTTATAAAGTTGTTCTATCTTTTTTTTCTTCTTTTTCTTTCTCTGGGTTCCATCTGAACCGTGTGGGTTATAAAG
>NZ_JAPYVU010000047.1 GCF_028276765.1 Sulfurihydrogenibium sp. | reverse complement strand
TTAAAATTTCTCTATTTTCTTTTGCATACTCTATGTTTTCTATTGCATCTAAGATTGGTTTATCATATTCGTCTACTAAAACCACCACTTGTTGGTTATATTTCTTATACAAAGAATAAATAAGCTCGCCGAGTTTACCGCTAAATGTCTGAAAAGTAATCTCAACGTCAAACTCTCTCTGTAGGCTAATAAATATTTCTGTTAGTTTGATTTTTAAATCTTCCGGTGTCTTAATATTTCCTTCTGTAAAATCGATTTTTATAACCGGATGCTTTTTGCTCCAATCCCATTTGTCATAGATATACAAGCCTTTGAATAACTCTTTATTTCCAGAGAATGCTTCTTTTATTGTATCTAAAAACAGAGATTTTCCAAATCTTCTTGGTCTGCTTAAAAAGTAATATTTTCCTTTAGCAAGCTTTAGTATAAATGGTGTTTTATCTACATAGTAATAATTGCCTTCTACTATATCTCTGAAAGTTTGAATGCCTATTGGCAGTTCTTTCATATTGTAAGCTCCTTTTTCTTAATTTTAGCACAATACATTAAAGAAAGTGTTTTAAAATTCTTAAACTTTATCTTTTCTTGCTATTCAGGGTTGTAAGTAAACCGGCTATATAACATTTAAAATTATGACTTACTCTATTGAAGATTTGTGTTAACATAGTCTAAATTATCTTAAAACAATTTTAAAATGAGGTAGTTGACATGTTTAAAGCTAAACAGATTGAAAAAATACCAGTACCAGATAGGGTTAAAAGAGCTTTAAAAGAAGCAATTGGAGAGTATAAAGTATTAGATGATGAAATGAATAGAATGCTATATTCATATGATGCAACGAGATTAAGCTTTCCGCCAGATGTGGTTGTAATACCAGAAAGTGAAGAGGATGTTAAAAAAGTAGTAAAAATTTGTTATGAAGAAGGGGTACCAATAACTCCAAGAGGAGCAGGTTCAGGCTATACCGGTGGTGCTATTCCGGTAAAAGGTGGAGTATTAATCTCTTTTGAAAAGATGGATAAAATTTTATGGATTGACGAGGATAACGCAGTTGCAAAAGTTCAGCCGGGTGTAATTACTTATAGACTTCAACAGGCAGTAGAGAAAAGAGGATTATTCTATCCACCAGACCCGGCAAGTTATAAATTCTGCACAATGGGTGGAAATGTAGCTGAGAATGCAGGTGGTCCAAGATGTGTAAAGTACGGTGTAACAAGAGAGTATATCATGGAGCTTGACACTGTAATTTATACAGGAGAAACAATCCATACAGGAAGAATAACATTAAAAGATGTTGCGGGATATGATTTAACAAGACTTTTAATTGGCAGTGAGGGGACGCTTGGAATATTTACAGGAATAACAGTCAAATTAATTCCAAAACCAAAAGCTAAGAAAACAGTAAAAGCTGTATATATGGACTTAGAGTCTGTAGGAAAAACAGTTAAAGATATATTTAAAGCAGGGATTTCGCCGTCAGCTCTTGAATTTATGGATAAGCTTGCAATAAATGCAGTAGAAGATTTCGGACATTTTGGATTAGATAGAGACGCAGAAGTTATACTTTTAATAGAAGTTGACGGTCATCCAAAAGCTCTTGAAGATGAGATTGTAGAAGTTGCTAAGATATGTGAAATGAACGGCGCAAAAGTTGAAGTTGCTAAAACAGACAGAGAAGCAGAAAAACTTTGGGAAGCTCGTAGGTCTTTATCACCGGCAGTTGCAAAACTTGGAAGAACAAAAATAAACGAAGATATAGTATTTCCAAGAAGCTATTTACCGGAGGCACTCCCAAAGCTTAGAGAAATTGGAAGAAAATATAACTTAAAAATGGTGAACTTTGGACATATTGGAGATGGAAACGTTCATGCAAACTTTATGATAAACGGATTAGACCCGGATGAAGTAGCAAGGGCAGAAAAAGCTGTTGAAGAAGTTTTCGACTTAGCATTATCTTACAGAGGTTCTATCACTGGTGAACATGGCGTTGGTATAACAAAGGCAGAATTTATGAGAAAACAATTTTCTCCACAAGAAATGGAATTGATGAAGAAAATCAAAAGAGCTTGGGACCCAGAAAACTTAATCAATCCCGGAAAGATGGGATTAGATGATTAATACATTTTAAAGATTTTTCTCTGACTGGCTAAAAACGCTAGTCAGTAGAAGAGTCTTTTAAAGATCAATGCAGTTTAAAAATAATTTTCAAAACCCGGGACTGTTTTGAGCCCCGAGACTATAACTCAATTAAACTTTAACACCTAATTTTTCAGCTTTTTCTTTAGCTTCTTCTATGCCACCAACCATGTAGAATGCTTGCTCTGGTAAGTGGTCCCATTTACCTTCAACAACTTCTTTAAATGACCTTATAGTTTCTTCCTTTTTAACATAAGAACCTGGCTGACCTGTAAACTGTTCTGCAACGTGGAATCTTTGAGCTAAGAATCTTTGCAATCTTCTTGCTCTACCAACGATTGCTTTATCTTCTTCAGAAAGCTCTTCCATACCAAGGATTGCGATGATTTCTTGTAATTCTTTGTATCTTTGGAGAATTCTTTGAGTTTCTCTTGCTACATAGTAATGCTCTTCTCCAACATATTCTGGAGCTAATGCTCTTGATGTAGATTCAAGCGGGTCAATAGCTGGATAAATTCCAAGCTCTGCCAGTCTTCTTTGGAGAACAATAGTAGCATCTAAGTGTGCGAAAATAGATGCTGGGGCTGGGTCTGTGATGTCGTCAGCCGGTACATAAACTGCTTGAATAGAAGTAATAGAACCATTCTTTGTAGAAGCAATTCTTTCTTGGACTTCACCAACGTCAGTACCAAGAGTTGGCTGATAACCAACCGCGGATGGCAATCTTCCAAGAAGTGTTGAAACCTCCGAACCTGCTTGAACAAATCTAAAGATGTTGTCTATAAAGATGAGAACGTCCTGTTTTTCAACATCTCTGAAATATTCAGCTATCGTAAGACCTGTATGAGCTACTCTAAATCTAACTCCCGGTGGCTCGTTCATCTGACCGTATACCATAGCTGTATATGGTAAAACGCCTGATTCTTTCATCTCCATCCATAGGTCATTTCCTTCCCTTGTTCTTTCACCAACACCAACAACAACAGAGTATCCAGAGTGGAATTTAGCAATATTGTGAATTAATTCCTGCATAAGAACTGTTTTACCAACACCTGCACCACCGAATAATCCAACTTTACCACCTTTAATTAACGGAACGAGCAGGTCTATAACTTTAATACCTGTTTCAAACTGTTCAACTTTTGTTGACTGTTCTTCAAAAGAAGGAGCTTCTCTGAATATTGGCCAGTACTCTTCTGCGTTAACCGGTCCAGCTTCATCGATTGGTTGTCCTACAACATTAAAAATTCTTCCCAGAGACGCCTTTCCTACGGGTACTTTAACAGGAGATCCTAAATCTTCTACTTCAGCACCTCTAACAAGACCATCGGTAGGACCATATGCGATTGTTCTTACTCTGTTATCTCCAAGATGTTGAGCAACTTCAAGATACAAATCTTCTACATATTCTTTTCCAGTGTCGTCAATAGCAGTTCTTTGTACTTTTAATGCGTTTCTTATAGCCGGTAGTTCACCTTCTGTGAATTCAACGTCTACAACCGGTCCAATTATTTGAATAACTTTTCCTTTAGCCATTTATATATCCTCCTTAGTTTTTTACTTAATTGCTTCTGCAGCATTAATAATATCAATAAGTTCAGTAGTGATTGCTTCTTGTCTTGCTTTGTTGAATATAATCGTCCATTTTCTGATGGCTTCGCCTGCGTTTTTTGTTGCATTGTCCATTGCAATCATCCTTGCAGAATGCTCGGCAGTAGATGATTCTACTAAAGCTCTAAACAATTGATAATTTATATATCTTTGTAGCAAAGAGCTTAAAACTTCTTCTTTTGATGGTTCTATGTTATACACAGATACTTCTTCTAATTTCTTTGAGGAAGCAGTAGGTTCAAGTGGTAGTAATTTTCTAATCTTTGTCTCATATGTAGAAGAGGTTATTAGTTCATTATTAAATAGATAAACAGCGTCAGACTTTTTATCTATAAATCTTGATGCAAGAATTCCACCAACTTTTGCAGTGTAAGTTAAATTTACTTGGTCTCTGTAAATATCCTCATAGGCTTCTATTATGTTAAAGCCTTTATTTTTGTAAAAGTTAACCCCTTTTCTACCAATTAGGAGAAGATTAACTTCTTTGCCTTCACTTTTTAACCTTTGAATCTCTCTCCAAGCTGTTTTTATAACGTTTGAGTTAAATGCACCGGCCAATCCTCTGTCTGCCGTAATAATTACCAAATCTACGCTTTTTTCTTCCCTTTTTTCAAGAAGTGGATGAGATTCTCTGTCAATATAAATAGCTAAGTCTTCTATCAACTCATAGAGTTTATTTGAATATGGTCTTGTTGCGTATAAGAGTGCTTGTGCCTTTCTTAATTTGGCAGCAGAAACTGCCTTCATTGCTTTTGTAATTCTTTGGGTGTTTTTTATACCGTTTATTTTTCTTTTAATATCTCTTGGTGATAACTTAGCCATCGTTTATCTCCTTAGAATGCTACCTTTTGTTTGAATTCTTTAACAGCAGCATCAAGTTTAGCTTTTATATCATCTGTCAATACTTTTTCTCTTCTGATTGCTTCCAAGATATCCGGTTTTTCTGTATCTAAGAATACATAAAATTCTTTTTCAAATTTTTGTATTGCATTAACCGGAACATCGTCTAAATATCCTTGTCCCGCCACGTATATAATCGCAACTTGTTTTTCAACCGGAATAGGTTGGTTTGGTGGTTGTTTTAAAAGTTCAACCATTCTTTGTCCCCTTGCAATTTGTGCCTGTGTAGCTTTATCAAGTTCAGAAGCAAACTGAACGAATGCCTCAAGTTCTCTGTATTGTGCAAGGTCAAGTCTTAATGTACCTGCAACTTGCTTCATAGCTTTAATCTGTGCTGCACCACCAACCCTGGATACAGAGATACCTACGTTAATAGCAGGTCTAATACCTTTATAGAAAAGGTCTGCTTCCAAGAATATCTGACCATCCGTAATAGAAATAACGTTTGTTGGGATATAAGCTGCAACGTCACCTGCTTGAGTTTCAATAATAGGCAATGCTGTTAAAGAACCTGCTCCAAGCTCATCATTTAGTTTTGCAGCTCTTTCTAACAATCTTGAATGTAAATAGAAAACGTCACCCGGATAAGCTTCCCTTCCTGGTGGTCTTCTTAAAAGTAATGATAACTGTCTGTATGCATGAGCATGTTTTGTTAAGTCATCATAAATTACTAATGCATGCATTCCATTGTCTCTAAAATATTCACCAATTGTACATCCTACAAATGGAGCTATGTATTGCATAGTTGCTGGGTCTGAAGCCGTAGCAGCAACTACAGTTGTATATTCCATAGCACCATGTTTTTGCAATGTTTCAACTATATGAACTACGTTAGACCTCTTTTGACCGATTGCAACGTAAATACAATATACTCCTTGACCTTTTTGGTTTAGGATTGTATCTATTGCAATTGTTGTTTTACCTGTTGCTCTATCACCAATGATAAGCTCTCTTTGCCCTCTTCCAATTGGAATCATTGCGTCAATAGCTTTAATTCCTGTTTGGAGTGGCTCGTGAACAGATTTTCTTTTTACAACTCCAGGAGCAATTTTTTCAACTGGAGAGTAATATGCTATATCTGTTAATGGCCCTTTTCCATCAATTGGATTTCCAAGTCCATCAACAACTCTTCCAAGTAAACCTTTTCCTACAGGAACAGATAAGATTTTTCCAGTTCTTTTAACTATACTACCTTCTTTAACAGCCACGTCTGAACCAAGTAAAACCGCGCCAACGTTGTCCTCTTCAAGGTTAAATACAACGCCAACAACTCCACTTTCAAACTCAAGCATCTCACCCATCATAGCCTTTTCAAGACCGTAGATGCGAGCAACGCCATCGCTAACCTGGATAACCGTTCCAACCTCTTCTAAGTTTGCACTTACTTGAAATTCCTCAATTTGTTTGTTTAAATTTTCTAATACTTCATCAGCTCTTATTACAGACATCTATCTTTAACCTCCTTTTATATTAAAATCTTGATAATGTACTTTCTAAACGTTTTAAGTAAGACTTAACAGATGTATCAATAATGTAGCTTCCTGCTTTTATTACAGCTCCACCTATTAAACTGTTATCTTCTTTAACTGTAAACTCTACCTTTTTACCTATCTTTGACTCTATAACGGATTTAATTTCATTTAATAACGCTTCATCTATTTTGTAAGCTGCAATAATCTCACCTTGAACAGTTCCAAAGAACTTTTCGACTTCAAACTTAAACACCTTGTTTAACTCTTTAAAAATATTTGCTTTTTTGTCTTTAACGATTTTTATAAGTAATTTAGAAATTTCTGCATCTGTACCAAGAGCAGATAAAACTCTTTCCATCAATTTTTCTTTTTCTTCCGTAGAAGCTTTAGGATTTAAAACGATGTTTCTAAATGTTTGATTTTCTTTAAAGAGTTTGTTTAGGATATCAAGAATGCTTGAAATCTTTAAAAGATTCTCTTCAGACTTATCAGTTTTAGCAATTATTTCTTTGACTACTTTTCTAAGATATTTTTTATCTATCTTCACTTTATGCCTCCAAACCTTTTATTGTCTTTTTAATTAATTCATTGCTAGTTTGAGGATTTATTGAAGACTCTATTAAAGATTTAGATACTTCTAATGCTTTTTCTGCTGCATATTTCTTTAATTTTGCTTCTGCCTTTCTTATTTCTATGTTGATTGTTTCTTTAGCCTGCATTTTAATTCTTTCTGCTATTTCGTTAGCTTGCATAATAGCATGCTCTCTTTCTCTCTCTGCTGTTTCTTTTGATATTTTTATACTTTCCTCAAGTTTATATTTTGCTTCTTCTAACTTTCTTTTAGCATCTTCTAAAGCTTTTTGACTATCTTCTTTCATCTTTTGTGCTTCTAAAACCATATTTGCAACATTTTCCCTTCTGCCATTTAAAAACTTCTTGATATGCTTTCCGCCGAAGTAGTAGACTATCCCAAGCAAAATAACTGTATTTACCGCTTTCCAAAATAAAATCATACCTTCGTTAGATTCTTTTTGCTCCCCCGCAAAAGATAAGCCAGCTAATAACAAAGTAAACAACAATACTTTTTTCATGCCGCCTTCTCCTTGAGTAATATCTTATTAGCTATTTTTTCAGCTACTTTATTTATAGTTGTATCAAGAGCTTTCATCTCTATCTCAACAACTCTATCTATATCCTTTTTAGCTTCTTGGATTTCTTTTTCTGCTTCTTCTTGAGCTTTTCTTAAAATATCAGCTACTATCTGATTTGTTTCGTGATGTGCTTGTTCTAAGATTTTTTTACTTTCTTCTTTTGCTTTATTTAAGAGTTTTTCAACTTCTTCAAGTATTACTTGAGCCTGCCGATTGTTTTTATTAGCTTCCTCTATCAATGCTTTAACCGTATTCTCTCTTTCTTGTAAAGCTTCTAAGTATGGATTGAGATAGATTTTTTTCATGATAACCATGAAAACAAGGAATATTATAAGTTGAATAAAAAGCGTGTAATCTAAGGCTATCTCTACGTGCATAAATTCCTCCTTGAATTAAAAAATTTTGTATATTATCATATCAGAAAATAATCAATATTTCAAAAAGTTTTTGGTAATTCAGAAAAGAAAAGCATAATAATAGGACTTTGGTCCGAAAGATCTCATGTATATTATGATAAAATTAGTATTTCATAACTCGGATTAGAAATTCAATAAAAGTAGGAGATTCTTAACTTCACTCAGAATGACGATTTGAATTTTTTGGACAGTCTCACTATTTGATTTATTTTTAGTTTTGATTAATATATTATTGTTTTGAGAAATTGGCAAAATTTTTAAAATTGAATATGTGATTTTTCGGTATTATGGTCTGATATCAAGCGGCAAAAATAGAATGTAGAATGCTTGTTATATCGTTTTGTTTTTCTTAACAAACTACAGACGATGCTTCAAATGTTATCATTTCGTAGTTCAGTAAAAATTCTGCACGAAGAGAACATTTTGTTGAATCTTGGCATTGAATTTCTTACACTAAAAGTTTATATTATTGTTTATCTTAAAAATTTGGAGGTTTTATTAAAAAAATGAAGAAAAGCTTTATTCTACTGCTTCTGCCAATTATGTTTTTATTCTATTCGTGCAACAAACAATCTGAACCAAAGTTTACAGTTGACCCAAACCCTGTGATTAAGCAGGCTATGGAAAATAAGAAAAATCTTATAGTAATCTTTGAATCAGAAACATGTCAGTATTGTGATAAATTAAACAGAGAAGTCTTAAAAGATATGGAAGTCAAACAAAGCTTAATAAAAAATAATGTAGAGATAGCTATCGTTAACGTTGACGGTAAAAGAAAAGTCTTAGACCCGGAAGGGAAAAAAGAAGTTGACGAGCAAACATTAGCGGGAATTTATAGAGTGACAGGATACCCAACAATAGCGGTATTTTTACCGGATAAAAATTATGAGCTCTACGGAGTAGTTCCGGGATTTATTCCGAAAGATTATTTTATAATGCTTGCAGATTTTGTTGGCTCAAAATGTTATCAAAAAATTGATAGCTTCCAAAAGTATGTAGAAAATGGAGGAAAATGTTGATCCCGCAAATATACATCGGAGAAGATTGGTTTACTTTAGATGAAGTTTTTAAAAGCTACTCTAACCCTGAGTGTGGCGGAGTAGATATATTCATTGGCGTTGCAAGGTCAGCACCGGAGGATGGAGATGTAAAAGAACTTCATTACGAAGCTTATATTTCAATGGCTGAAAAAGTTATAAAAGAAATCATAGAAGAGGCTAAAGAAAAGTTTAAAATACATCATGCAGTAGTACATCATAGAACAGGTGTTGTTCCGGTCGGCGTTCCATCATTTTTGGTAGTTGCGTGGGCAGGACATAGACAGGAAGCTTTTAGTGGATGTAGGTATATTGTTGATAACGTTAAAGCTAGAGCTCCAATTTGGAAAAAAGAAGTATTCAATACAGGACAATCTCAATGGAAGGAACAATAAATAAATGAAAGTGGCAGTTATAGGTGCAGGATTAGCCGGTTCGGAAGCAGCATATAAAATAGCCCAAGCAGGATATAAAGTAGACCTTTATGAAATGCGTCCGGAAAAACAAACTCCAGCACATAAAACCCCCTACTTTGCTGAAATCGTATGTAGCAACTCTTTTGGTAGTGAATCTTTAACATCCGGAGCAGGTTTATTAAAAAAAGAGATGGAAATTTTAGGCTCCATTATTTTAGATGTTGCAAAAGAATTTAAAGTTCCCGCCGGTCAAGCACTTGCAGTAGATAGAGAAAAATTCTCTAAAAAATTGACAGAAATTTTAGAAAACCATCCAAACATAAATGTAATCAGACAGGAAGTTAAAACCTTGCCGGATGCAGATATAATCGTAATTGCAACCGGACCCCTTACATCAGAAGAGTTTTCCAAGGAAATTCAAAAAATTACAGGAAGTGAGTATTTATACTTCTATGATGCAATAGCTCCTGTGGTTGATGCCTCAACGGTTGATTTTTCAAAAGGATTTTGGGCTGATAGATACGGAAAAGGAACGGGGGATTATTTTAACTGTGTATTATCAAAGCAAGAGTATGAAATTTTTTATCAAGAGCTTTTGAAAGGTGAACAAGTACCGTTAAAAGATTTTGAAAGGGCTGTATATTTTGAGGGTTGTCTTCCAATAGAGGAAATAGCACGAAGAGGAAAAGAAACTCTTTTATATGGTCCAATGAAGCCTGTTGGACTGATAGACCCAAAAACAGGTAAAAGGCCTTATGCAGTAGTTCAACTAAGAAAGGAAAACATAGAAGGAACTCTCCTTTCTTTGGTAGGTTTTCAAACAAAGCTAAAATATCCAGAGCAAAAGAGAATTTTTAGCTTAATACCTGCATTAAAAAATGCTGAATTTGTTAAACTTGGTTCTATTCACAGAAATACATTTATCCAATCTCAAAAGTTGTTAAAACCAACTCTACAGCTTAGAGAAAAGCCTAACATATTGTTTGCCGGGCAGATTACAGGAGTAGAAGGATATATGGCATCTGCTGCAACGGGCATCATTGCTGGTATAAATGTAGTAAGAATATTAGAAGGTAAAGAACCGCTAGCTCCACCAAAAACTACAATGATAGGTGGGCTTATAAACTACATAACAACAGCAAAAAATGAACTTCAACCAATGGGTCCAAACTACGCACTTCTTCCGGAGCTTGAAGAAAAGATAAAAGGAAAGGAAGAAAGAAAGTTAAAAAAAGCAGAAATTGCACTGAAAGACATAAAAGAATGGGCAAAAGAGATAGAATCAGCTGTTTTTATCTAACAGAGCTGTTATCTTTAGGTAATCGCGATTAGATAGTTAGTCAAGCGGGTAAGATGAGGCTGTTCCAAAAATACGCACTGTCATTCCGCAGCCGGCGAAGAATCTCATTTTTTATTGAACTTCTCACCCGACGTATTAATATAAGTTAAAATATTTAATCAAAGATTATGTAGGAGAAGGTTTTGGAGAAAGAAAACCACTGGGTAATTTGGGGAAGAAATCCAGTAATAGAAGCACTTAAAGCCGGAAGAAGTCTTGAAAAAATTCTTATTGCCCACGATTCACATCCGCCAAGAGAGTTGTTAGAGCTTGCAAATGAGAAGAAAGTAAAGGTACAAAAAGTATCAAGACAAAAGATTGAAGAGCTCGCAAACACTAAGAAAACACAAGGTGTTGTTGCGCTTGTAAGTCCAATAAAATATTACGATGAAAATGAAATTATAGATAAAACAATAAAAGAAAAAGGCATTATGCTAATCTTAGACCATATTACAGACCCTCAAAACGTAGGAAGCATTTTAAGAACAGCAGAAATTTTTGGAGTAAGTGGAGTTATAATCCCTAAGGAACGGTCAAGCCCTATAAATGAAGTAGTAGTAAAAGCATCCACAGGGGCAGTTTTTCATCTTCCGATTGCAAAAGTTGGAAGTTTAAGAAATGTTATTGAAAAATTTAAAAAGAAAGGTGGTTGGGTTGTTGCTGTTGAAAAAGGTGGAAGAAATATAGCTGAGATAGACTTTCCATATCCGATTGCGTTAGTAGTTGGCTCGGAAGGAAAAGGAGTTTCAAAATCTATATTAGAAGAAGCGGATATTATTGCAACTATTCCAATGGTTGGTAAAATAACATCTCTAAACGTTTCAAATGCAACGTCAATAGCATTATGGGAATTATTTAAAAGGAGAATAAAAGATGGAAAAAACAGTTAAAAAAGCAAAAAGAATAGAAGGGTCTTTAAGAGTCCCGTCAGATAAATCTATTTCACACAGAGCAATAATTTTATCCTCATTGGCAGATGGTACATCTATTGTAAAAAACTTTTTGAAGGCTGGTGATACTCTTACAACTGTAAACGCATACAGAAAACTTGGGGTTGAAATAGTAGAAAAAGATGGTGTTTATTATATTCATGGAAAAGGTTTGGATAGGCTTAAAGAACCTGACGACTTTCTTGATATGGGAAACTCCGGAACAACTACAAGATTAACGCTTGGAGTATTGGCTGGATTTAATTTTTTTGCTGCACTAACAGGTGATGATAGTCTAAGAAAAAGACCTATGAAAAGGGTAGCAGAGCCACTTTCTAAAATGGGTGCAAAAATAGATGGAAGAAAAGATGGTAATTTACTTCCAATCTCTATAAGAGGTGGAAAGCTTACAGGAATAGATTTTTTTAATGAAAAAATGTCGGCACAGGTAAAGTCAGCTATTCTTTTGGCCGGACTGTTTGCAAAAGGAGAGACAACAGTTTTAGAACCTGTAATTTCAAGAGACCATACAGAAAATATGTTAAACAGTATGGGAGCATATGTAAGTAGAGAATTTACAAAAGACGGATATAGAGTAACTGTCAAAAAAGCAGATAAGCTAAATCCTATACATATAAACGTACCTGCCGACCCATCTTCGGCGGCATTTTTTGCAGCTGCAGCATCAATTATTCCAGGGTCTCACATAGAGTTAAGAGATGTTTTAATAAATCCAACAAGAGATGGATTTTTTAGAAAGTTAAAAGAAATGGGGGCTAAGGTAGAATACAAAAACAAAAGAGATGAAGCAGGTGAGATAGTAGCAGATGTCTATGTTAGCTATCATGAATTAAAAGGTGTAAAAGTAGAGCCTAAAGAAGTTCCTTCAATGATAGATGAAATTCCACTGCTTGCAATCATTGCAACTCAAGCAGAAGGGGAAACGGTAATAACCGGTGCCCATGAGCTTAGAGTAAAAGAAAGCGATAGAATTAAATCAGTAATAGAAAACTTTAAACACTTAGGGCTTGAAGCAGAAGAACTTCCGGATGGTATGATAATAAGAGGAAAACAGAAAGTAAAAGGTGGAATCGTAGATTCTTATAAAGACCATAGAATAGCAATGGGCTTTGCAATCCTTGGATTAGTAAGTGAAGAAGGAATTACAATAAAAGATGCTGATTGTGTTTATATATCTTATCCAGAATTTTTTAACCACTTAGAAAAGGTAAGCAAGTAGTACAGAAAGAGTTCCTCTTTGTATAGACAAATATTTTCAAATATAGTGGAATATACGTCGGGTGAGAAATTACCTCCATAGTTTACTTTTTCTAAAAAAGCTATAACCAATAGCATATGCATATAGATAAGCAACAAAAGTCTTAACCTTTCTCCATCTACTTATAAGATTGAAA